>NZ_ACJN02000001.1:0-235000 GCF_000174435.1 Desulfonatronospira thiodismutans ASO3-1 | reverse complement strand
TAAGGTCCCTAAATATGTGCTAAGTGGGAAAGGAAGTGGAACTACTTTGACAGCCAGGAGGTTGGCTTAGAAGCAGCCATCCTTTAAAGAAAGCGTAATAGCTCACTGGTCTAGTGGTTCTGCGCCGAAAATGTACCGGGGCTAAAGCACATTACCGAAGCCACGGAGGTCAGAGGACATAGTTCTCTGGTCTGGTAGGGGAGCGTTCTCTTCGGGACGAAGTTCAACCGAGAGGTTGGGTGGACTGTAGAGAAGTGAGTATGCTGGCATGAGTAACGATAAAACGGGTGAGAAACCCGTTCGCCGTAAGCCTAAGGTTTCCTGGGTAAAGTTAATCTGCCCAGGGTTAGTCGGCCCCTAAGACGAGGCTGAAAAGCGTAGTCGATGGGAAACAGGTTAATATTCCTGTACCTGCTTGTTGATCGTTTGAGTGATGGGGTGACGCAGAAGGGTAGGTCATCCGGGTGTTGGACGTCCCGGTTCAAGCCTGTAGGCTGAAGATCCAGGCAAATCCGGATCTTCATAAGGCCGAGAGGTGATGACGAGTCTTAATAGACGGAAGTGACTGATCCCATGCTGCCTAGAAAAACCTCTAAGCGAGATCAACTGGCGGACCGTACCGTAAACCAACACAGGTAGGCGGGGAGAGTATCCCAAGGCGCTTGAGATAACTCTGGCTAAGGAACTCGGCAAAATGACCCCGTAACTTCGGGAGAAGGGGTGCTCCTTTGGGTGATTAAATTTACTTTATGAGCCTGGGGGAGTCGCAGCGAAATGGCGGTGGCGACTGTTTACTAAAAACACAGGTCTCTGCGAAGTCGCAAGACGACGTATAGGGACTGACGCCTGCCCGGTGCCGGAAGGTTAAGGGGAGATGTTATTTTACTTCGGTGGGAGAAGCATTGAACCGAAGCCCCGGTAAACGGCGGCCGTAACTATAACGGTCCTAAGGTAGCGAAATTCCTTGTCGGGTAAGTTCCGACCTGCACGAATGGCGTAACGATCGCCGCACTGTCTCGGCCAGAGGCTCAGTGAAATTGAATTCTCGGTGAAGATGCCGAGTACCCGCAGCAAGACGGAAAGACCCTGTGCACCTTTACTACAGCTTGACATTGGACTTTGGGCTATCATGTGTAGGATAGGTGGGAGGCTTTGAAGCGGTCACGCTAGTGATCGTGGAGCCGCCCTTGAAATACCACCCTTGGTAGTCTAGGGTTCTAATCCCGACCTGTGAAGCCAGGCGGGAGACATTGTCTGGCGGGTAGTTTGACTGGGGCGGTCGCCTCCCAAATAGTAACGGAGGCGTGCAAAGGTTCCCTCAGGCTGATTGGAAACCAGCCGTTGAGTGCAAAGGCATAAGGGAGCTTGACTGTGAGAGAGACATCTCGAGCAGGTACGAAAGTAGGCCTTAGTGATCCGGTGGTTCTGAATGGAAGGGCCATCGCTCATCGGATAAAAGGTACGCCGGGGATAACAGGCTGATCGCGTCCAAGAGTTCACATCGACGACGCGGTTTGGCACCTCGATGTCGGCTCATCACATCCTGGGGCTGGAGCAGGTCCCAAGGGTATGGCTGTTCGCCATTTAAAGTGGTACGCGAGCTGGGTTTAAAACGTCGTGAGACAGTTTGGTCCCTATCTGCTGTGGGCGCAGGAGACTTGCGAGGCTCTGTTCCTAGTACGAGAGGACCGGAATGGACGATCCTCTAGTGGACCTGTTGTCGCGCCAGCGGCACAGCAGGGTAGCTATGATCGGCAGGGATAACCGCTGAAAGCATCTAAGCGGGAAGCCTTCCTCAAGATAAGGTCTCCCCTCTGACATGTACGCAAGTACGTGTTGGACTAAAGGACCCTGGAAGACCACCAGGTAGATAGGCCGGAAGTGTAAGCATGGCAACATGTTGAGCTGACCGGTACTAATAGTCCGTGAGTCTTAACCTGACTACAAAAAACTTACTCCTATTAACTTATAAATTTTGTTCCGGCGGCCAAGGCGGAGGGGCCACACCCGACTCCATTCCGAACTCGGAAGTTAAGCCCTCCAGCGCCGATGATACTTGGGGCATACCCCTGGGAAAGTAGGACGCTGCCGGAACATTTTCTCCACAAAAAAAGGGATTCCACTTACTGGAATCCCTTTTTTTGTGGTTCACCCAAACCTGGACGGTCCAGAACCACTCATGCTATAGTGATAATGAGTTATGCCCGTAAACGAGCTGTCAGTTATTTGTTGATTGGGGTAAGGCAGTTAATTCAGGCTTTGGAGCTTCAACCAATAACTGTTCACTGATAACACTTCCTTATTAATTAATCAGTTACCAGTCGCAAGATCAAGGGTGATATATGGAAGTTCTGTTTGTTTTAAAAAAAGTTGTTTCCAGGCTGGTTTTTCCGCTACCTCTTGCCCTGCAGGTCATCCTGCTGGGGCTTATTTTTATTATCTTCAAAAGAAACCGGACGGGATTTGTTTTTATCCTGGCAGGCACTGTCTTTCTGGGTGCAATATCAGTAGAGCCTGTGGCTGACAGGATGCTCAGGCCTCTGGAGCAGAAGTATCAGCCTTTGCAGTATGACGACACATCTGCTCCATCATATATCGTGGTGCTGGGGTCCGGTCATTTTCTTCAGGAAGGCCTGCCACCCAATGCCCTGCTCAGTCAGTCCTCATTGTCCAGAGTAGTGGAGGGGATAAGGATCAAAAATATGTATCCGGACTCCACACTGGTATTCACCGGCGGCAGGTTCAGGTATCCTGTGGCTAGTTCCGAGCTTGCTGCATTGGCATCTGTTGAACTGGGCATAGATGAAAACGATATCCTGGTTGTCGCGGAGGCAAAGGATACTGAGGACGAGGCCAGCCTGGCCAGGGATATCGTGGGGGATGAGTCTTTTGTGCTGGTAACGTCTGCATCACATATGCACCGGTCCATGATCATATTCAAATCTGAAGGTATGGACCCGATACCTTCGCCAACCGACTTCAGGGCACCGGACAAGCTGTACAATCTCTGGGATTACTTTCCCAGTGCAGGTGCCCTTGCCAAGACTGAAAGGGTGTTTTATGAAAGGCTTGGTCTGGCTTGGGCAATGATTAGAGGCATTGTCCCTGAATAAGATCATTTTGAAGTAAAAGGAGATTGGCAATGTCAGATTCCCCACTTGACACTCTGGAAGACAAACTTTCGGAGCAGGCGGAAAGAATCCGTGAACTGGAGAAAAAGGCCGACAAAATACTTGAAGAAAGCTACGACCTGGATCAGCACAGGTCCCTTCTGGAACAAAAAGCGCAAATACTTGCCGGCCTGCCTGAAACGGCGGAGCCTTTTCTGGATCAACTGTCTCATCAAACCAGAAGTGCTGTGGAGCAAAGGCTGAACACCTTTGCCCACAATGCACAGCAGGCCATGGGTGTCGGCAGTGTCTTTTTCATGCGGCAGCTGCTTTACCCGGAAGATTACCGGGAAGGCCAGGCAAACGACCTGGAAAGCTTTATACAGGCTTTGAAGCAGCGGCACTAGCTTTTCCGGGCAAGAGCAGTTCAAAGGACGGCAACGAGCAGTTATTGCGACACGTACTCCCCGAGGTCCGATATCTTTTCCCAGCCATGTTCTTCATGCAGTTCCCTGGAGGTGAACAGGACAAAAGTATTGTTGGCCGGGGCGTAATCCAGCCAGACCACGTCATGGTTTTCCAGATACCAGTCTTTTACCAGCTCATAGCATTCTTGGGGATCAGTAACTACTTCATCGTAACCCATTACATTCATGAGGCCGGTCCCGGTATATTCCCAGTAAATATCAATCTGCCCGGAAAAAAGGGCAGGAGTGATTACGGCAGTCTCTCCCAGGCCAGTTTCGTCCACAACCTTGTATCCCCGGTCCTCCAGTAAATATCTTGTCAGGTAACCCAGGGTCAGCGCTTCGGTAAAAGTCTTGCCTCCCACTACAATCTCACCGGCGTCTTTTTGTTCAGGTGGTTCTTTTTTTATCAGCCCTTCCTGCAGCAGGAAATATCTGGCAGCATCCCGGGGCATTTCATTGTCAATGGATACTTTTTTGTTGAGCATGCTCAGAGTTTTCAGATCCAGGCGCGAAGACAGTTCCTGCATGATTTTTTCCAGCTCTGGATATGTTTCCAGGATATCTTTTCGAACCAGGGGAGCGGGGTTATAGGCCGGAAAAAAGGCCTTGTCGTCTTCAAGCACTACCAGGTCGTATTTGACAATGCGGCCTTCGGTGGCATCTCCTATGCCCACGTGGGCCAGCCCTTCCCCAACTGCCTGGTAGGCCAGTCCAAGGTCTACCACTGCCAGTTCAGGGAACTCAAAACCGTAGTGTTCCTGGAAATTGGGCAACCCGTCAGATCTCTGGGTCCACTCGGCAGAGCTGGCCAGTTTGAGCTTTGCTTCACCCTTGCCGGTATCATCAGAGCCGCATCCTGGTAAAATCAGGATTGCAAGCACCGCCAGCAGCATTATTTTGTTCAGCATTTTCATGATCACTCCTTTTTGTCTGCATTTCTTATTTTAAATGACTCGGGGATAGATACCATTCCAGTAAAGTAAGCATACGTTCAATTAAAACAGCCATTATTCCGATATAAACAGTCCCGGCCAGGATAAGCTCCGCCTGGAAGAAATTTATGCCTGCAAAAATAACAGCGCCCATCCCTTTGCCGCCCACCAGAGCTGCAAGGACGGCAGTACTCACGGTAAGAACGGCAGAGGTCTTTATCCCGGTCATGATGCCCGGGACACTCAGGGGAAGCTCAACCTTCCTCAGAACTTCCCATGGAGTCATACCCATGCCCCTGGCCGCCTCCTTGACGTCCTGGGGCACAGATGAAATTGCGGTGATGGTGTTTCGGGCAATGGGCAAAAGGGCGTAAATGCTCAGGGCCAGGATAGCAGGTGCATAACCCAGGCCGAGAAAAGGAAAAAATATGGCGATTACCGCCAGAGGCGGTATGGTTTGCCCGGCGTTGAATACTGCCATGATCCTGGAAGTAAAGCGGCGGTACGCAGGTCTTGTAAGCATGATTGACGTGGGCAGGGCGATGAGTACAGCTATACACATGGGAATCAGTACCAGGTTCAGGTGCTCCAGGATATAGGGGGGTGCCCGGTGGCTCATGGCATGAATAAAAAGCTCCGGATCAAAGCTCACTTTCTTCCCCGCTTACTTTGTTGATATGTCTTTTTATGTCCGACCAGCTGAGAGTTCCTGCCAGGTGATTGCCCCGACAGACTCCAACCCGGTCCTGGTTTTTTTTCATCATTACTTCCAGGGCCAGTTTGACAGGCTGGTAGGACTGCACTGTACAGCCGGATCCCAGCAGATCATCTGAAATATTATCTGCCGGCTCCATTAATGTTTCCGCTCTGGTCAGGTCAAGAATCTTTACCCCCCGGTCATCTCCGATGAGACTAAGTACAAAGTCATCCGCTGGACTGGTAAGCACTTCAACGGGAGAACCCATCTGTACCAGGCGGCCCTGGTTGAAAATAATCAGGTAGTCAGCCATCTTGATGGCCTCGTTTATATCATGAGTCACAAAACAGATGGTTTTTCTAACCTGCTGCTGCAGCTTCAAAAACTCGTCCTGCAGCCTGATGCGGATTATGGGGTCCACTGCTCCAAATGGTTCGTCCATAAGCATTATGGGAGGATCGGCAGCCATGGCCCGGGCTACACCCACCCTCTGCATCTGGCCGCCGCTCAGCTGATGGGGGTATTTGTCAGCTATATCCCCTGAATCAAGGCCCATGAGTTTCAGCAGTTCATCCACCCTGTTGTTTATCTTTTCCTGAGGCCAACCCAGCAGACCTGGCACAAGGGCAATGTTCCTGGCCACGGTTCTGTGCGGCAGCAGCCCTGTCTGCTGGATTACATATCCAATGGAGCGGCGCAGTGCCGAAGGGTCTGACTTGAGGGTATTCTCCGAATTTATAAGGATTTTGCCACTGCTTGGTTCTTCCAGACGGTTCATCATCCGCAGGATGGTGGTCTTGCCGCATCCTGAGGGGCCAAGCAGCACACAGATATTTCCCTGGTTCACCCTGAAGGATACATTGTCCACTGAAGGCGATGGTGCCCCCGGAAATATTTTGGTAACGTTTATAAGTTCAATCATGTGTCAGCTTTAAGTATCAAACCTCAGGCCTGGAGAGATCACCCTTCGTTGTATGCGGGCCATTATAAAATCAAGAAGCAGAGCCATGCAGGCCACTATAATCGCCCCGGTAATTATCATGTCCGAGTCGCCTCTGGTGATCCCCTGGTGAATGAGTCTGCCCAGGTTTTTTTCGCCGATAAAGGTGGCCATGGTGGCAATTCCAGTGACAATGACAATGGACACGCGCATGCCGGCAAAAATCATGGGCCAGGCCATGGGGATCCGTATCTGCAGTAAAATCTGCAACGGGGTCATGCCCATGCCTTTACCGGCGTCCACGACAGAGGCATCCACTGATTTGACTCCGAGATAAACGCTTCGTACCAGGGGCATCATGGCGTAAATCACCAGGACAACAACAGCGGTATTTCTGCCCAGGCCGAATCCGGGCATGGTCATGAACAGGCCGAAAAGGGAAATACTGGGGATGCAAAAGAGTATATTGCTGAGGCTGATGACTGTCCCGGCCAGCCTGTCGTGCCAGCTTATAATCAGGCCGGTTGATATCCACAGGGCCAGGGAAATAAGCAGAACTATAAGAACCAGGGACAGGTGATTGAAGGTGTATTCCAGAACCAGGCCGGCGTTATTTAGAGTGAAGTTGATAATGTCCATATGGACTGGGACCTGGCCCGGGTATTTTGGTACCGGCTTATTGTGTTGTTATTTGACTGGGAGGTGCCGGTCCGGTCAATCCTGTTTATTCATCCAGTGGGACCGTTTCCGCTGATTAACTTTTAAACACAATAAGGCCTGCCGGACATAAAAAACTCTTCCCAGGATTTTTGTTTGTTATACTGCTTCCTGCTGCATGTCCAGCTCTTGAGGAAAAAAGCCCAGGTCAGTCAAGACCTGGCGCAGTGTTTCCAGTTGAACAGGCTTGGTCAGGTAGGAATCAGCACCGTATTCGTTTAAAGCCTGATCAATATATTCTGGTTCTTCCAGTGAGGTCAACATGACAATTTTGGTTTTCTGAAGATTTTCAATGCCGCTTTCCTTTTCAAACGCCCGGATACGCTCCAGAACTTCAAATCCGTTGAGTGCGGGCATCATTATGTCCAGAAGAACCAGGTCGTAAGGCTCCTTTTTTCTGCAGGCCCAGCAAAAAGTCTGTACTGCTTCTTCGCCGTTGTCTGTTTCGATACAGTTGCCGTAACTGGCCATCATTTTGCTCAGCACCCATCTGTTGTAAAACTCGTCTTCCGCGATCAGTACCTTCATGCGGTCTGCCCTCCATAGAAACGTGTTTCTGACCAAATGTCCGAAAGCCATACTTTTAACCCGCTTTGAGCCCGTTTGCAGTCCGGAAGCAGGTAGTCCTGAATGGGCCGTAAAGCAGGGCAAAAGCGTATTGTTCCTTGTCAGTCCGCGGCAAATGCCATTTTTTAAGCACCGCACAAGTATTGCGCAGAAGTTTTTTTTATACGAGGCAAAAAATAATTTCAATAATTTTTTGACCGGTTTGGCTGATTTTTTATCAGCAACAACCTGCATGCAAGAAGTATTGCCGGTGGGTATTAGAGGATATCATGATCATCGGGGTGAGTTTCAAGATGGGGCATCAGCTTGGAGTCATGGTCTTGAGCGAAGGGGTTGAATTTATGTGGAAATAGTAAGGACCATGGAGTTTGACACGGATCTTGTTCAGGGTTACTACCTCTTCAAAATAAGGCCGGTAACTACCATGATAACCAGTGAAATTTACAATAACTATCTTCAGAACCTGCTCAAAGGCAATCGACAGGAATGCACAAAGATAGTCAAGGACCTTCTGGACAGGGATGTGTCCATTTATGATCTCTACCTGGATCTGTTTCAGACTTCCCTTTACGAAGTAGGTTATCTGTGGGAGACCAACCGTATATCAGTGGCCACAGAACATATGGCCACCACAATTACTGAAAGTGTGCTAAGCTTGGCCTATCCCAGAATTTTTGCCGCCCAGCATGTGGGCAGAAAGGCCGTGGTTTCCTGTCTGGTAAACGAGTACCACCAGATCGGAGGCAAAATGGTGGCCGATATTTTTGAGCTTAATGGCTGGGATGGCTATTTCCTGGGTGCAAACACGCCTGTAGAGGATCTGCTGGATATTGTCCGGGACAAGCAGCCGGAGATAGTAGCACTTTCCATGAGCGTCTATTTTAATATGGACTATCTGCACAATGTTTTACAAAGGCTTGAAAGCGAGCTTCCGGGTCAGCAGGTTATTGTAGGAGGACAGGCCTTTCGTTGGGGAGGATCCGATATACAGGATAAGTATTCCAGGGTGCAATATATTTCTTCAATTAAAGAACTGGAAAAAATGCTGCAACAATATGAGTAAAAACATGATTCCTGATTTTTCCGGTGAGGCCCTGAATAATTATCTCGCTGAACACGCGGCGATTATTCTTATGACCCTTGATGTAGACGGTCGAATCCAGCAGGCCAACAGGTTTACGCATAATCTTGTAGGCAAGGATGTCACAGGCAGACTGCTAAGCGAGGTGATTGTGGATTTCACCGGTTCCTTTGACCTGCAAAATGCTTTGCAGCAGGAGGACGAGCAGCACCTTTTCAATGTCAATTCCCATTCCGGTCTTCCCCAGACTTTTTACTTCCGTTTTATGGAACAGAACGGAAAAATTCTGGCTGTAGGCGAATTAAATCACCTGGAGACAGAGGAACTGCGCAGGAACCTGGTCCAGTTGAATAACGAGTTCAGCAACTTGAACCGGGAACTTCAGAAGAAAAACATTGAGCTGACCAAGCTGAACGAACTAAAGAATCACTTCCTGGGCATGGCTGCCCACGATCTGCGCAATCCCCTGGGGGCCATCCGCAACCTGAGCGAGTTTTTGCTGGAAGAGGCCAGAGACAGTTTAAGTGACGAATACATCCAGTTTCTGGAGCTCATCCACACTTCCAGCAATTTCATGCTTTCCCTGCTTGACCAGCTGCTGGATATCGCCCGGATAGAAGCCGGCAAACTGGAACTTGACTTTCAGTCCACTGATCTAATCTCTCTCATCAAATCCGTTGTGGATATAAATAAGATCCTGGCTGAAAAGAAAAAGATCCAGATCCGGCTGGAGCATTTTGAGACCATACCCTATGTGGAACTGGACTCCATGAAGATTGAACAGGTGATGCACAACCTGCTGTCCAACGCCATCAAATTTTCTCCGGAAGGCAACCTGATCAAGGTGCACGTGTTTTTGAGCGGAGAGCATGTAACAGTTGCCGTTACGGATAAAGGGCCAGGCATTCCGGAAGAAGACATCCAGAAACTTTATCAGCCCTTTACCAAAACCAGCGTCAAGACCCCTGAGGGAGAGAAAAGCACAGGACTTGGCCTGGCCATAGTGCACAAGATTATTCTGGGGCATATGGGCAAGATCTGGGTGGAGAGCAAGGTGGACCAGGGGACAACTTTCTTCTTCAGTCTGCCTGTTAAAGCTGAGTCCAAGGCTTGATGCAGTCCCATGAATTACAAACAGAAAGTATAACATGATGTGACTGCAAAAAGTCAATTCAGGATACTTGACCTTCCAGTCCTGGTCAGAAAGCAGAGTCGAGCCAGACCTCCATTAGCAACAAACATCACGCATACATGAGCCGTCCCCTGGGCTCAGGGATATGTCGGCCAATCTCCCGGGCTGTTTCTATCCATTCTTCAATGACCACCTGGGCATTGGCCACAGCTTCTTCATAGGACTGCCCATCAGCCATGCACCCTGGAAGCTCCGGAACCTCAACCAAAAAGGCTTCGTCCTCCTGGCTCCAGTAGATGATCATTTCGTATTTGTAATCCATTATTGTTCTCCAGCTTGAAGGTTATACCTCAAAATAATATACCTTGCTTGTCGTACTTGATAAGGTTTTGCTTTCGCTCCTTTAGGCTGGAGGTTTAAGATTTCCTCCTAAGTAAGATACCCATAATGATAAAATAAAGGCGATTGTAAGGATGAGTGTTAAAAATAACTTAATAGCGGAAAGAAGACAAGCTCAACTTAGCTGTTTGCAGGGAGTTGACCAATTGCAGACGATTGGGTATCTGTTTTTTCAGAACAGACCCCGTTTTCATTTATTTACTTATGCGTCTTTGATCACCTTCAAAAACCTGTCTCTGTCTACAATCTCACCTTCTGAGATCTCTTCACTTACTGGGAATAAAGGAATCCCAGGCGACCACGGTTCTGTACTCTCCGGATTTTGGTCAAAGTAGTCTGCATCTGTGGTCACACGGACCGGATACATCTTCTATTTCCGAAAGCACAGTTAAATGTTCATGGCAACTCGATCTTCATCGGTATGGGGATCGAAATCTGGATCGATAGCTTCCAATACCGATCCCGACTACGAGGACCAAGCTGACGTCTGCCAGCCCCCGAAAAAATAACCTTGTGGCTCACCAAATTTGATTTATGAGCCACAAATCAGTTTGTGGATAATACGTGAGCCACAAAATTCTATTCTGCTACACGAAGCAAGGACGGCAAGGCCAAGACAGCAGAACGTTGTCCTCCTCCACGCTGAATTTCAACAAGCATATCGTTCTGCTTGAGTTTCGTCAGCATTCTTTTTGCTGTGGCCGGAGGTATTGATGATTTGTACGCAAAATCAGAGCTCTGAAAAATCGGCCGCTGAAAAATCCAGTCCAAGGCGTGGATAGCGTACTGGGAATGGGTCAATTGAGTAAAACGATGCTTGAGTGAATCATACAGGCTTAAGATGGCCTGAGCCTTGCGCAGATTATCCTCAGCCTGGGCCTGGACAGCCTGAAGAAAGAACATGCTCCACCCAGTCCAGTCATTATCCCGGGAGACAGCCAAGAGCCGCTCGTAATATTCATCGCGTCTGGCTTCAAAATAAGCGCTGATATAAAACATAGGGCTGGAAATGAGCCCGACCTGAGCCATGAACAGAGGCACAAAAATCCGTCCCAATCGGCCATTCCCATCCAAGAAAGGATGCAGGGCTTCAAATTCTGCATGAAGCAAAGCTAACTGAACGAGCTTATCCTGAGGAGCCTGGGCATGGATGTATTCTTCCCAGATCCGCATGGCATCCGGGAGCTTTTCAGCTGAAACAGGTACAAATGTGGCCTCTTCAATGCTGCATCCTGGAGAGCCGATCCAGTTCGGACCTTTTCTGTATTCTCCCGGTGATCTGCCCGTCCCTCGCATTCCTTGCAAGAGGACTTCATGCGCTCTTTTGATCACTCTTTGGCAAAGGGGCAGTTCTTTGAGCATATCCAGCGCAGCATGCATAGCCCGCCGGTAATTCAAAATCTCACCGATATCCTCTTTGCGCTCTGGGCTGAATCTGGATCTATCATGCTCTGCCTCGTATTCCAAAACTTCGCCAAAGGTGGCCTGGGTCCCCTCAATTCGGGAGGACAGCACTGCTTCCTGAGTCATAAGCGGCGTCAGGAGGACATTGGCATTGGGTACAGCGGACAAGATACCATCATACCTGGCTACTGCTGCGTTGGCAGGACCAATAAATGGTATGAGGCGGGCCCAGTCCAATTCAGGAGGTGGAAATTTGCCTTCATGATAATACACCGGGGTAGGCATGCTGCTCAGTCCTTCATCCTGGCCTTGGGATCAATGAGCAAAAAGCGCAGAGCCATGAGCACCCGTCTGGGATATTTGCGGTGCATGGCCATACCCAGCCAATAGGCGGCCTCTTCCTTGCCCATGGCCTCAATTCCGTCGGCCACCATTGGCATGTTCTCCCGATTGCGCATGGGAGCCAGGGTACGGAAAAGAAGACCCAGATTCAGGGCCTGATCTTCGTTTAAGGCATAGCGAGCCTGGTCCTGTATATTCAGTCCGCCCAGGTGAATTCCTGCCTTAGCCAGAAGACGCAGCACCCGGTGTTCAATCAGGGCCAGATTACGGCCGCGCAGGCCGGAAATGCGCAGCGGCTTTTTGACATCCGGTGTTCCGTTGTAGGGTATCTGCCAAATCTCAAACTCCAAATCACTTGGCCCGTGGTTTTCAACCCGCAGGTCATAGCGGGGAAGACCCTGGCCAGTTTCGCTGTCGACAATGTTGGGAAGTGCATTCATGAGGATGCCTCCGCATTAGCCAGTACAAAGCAGGCTCCGGTCCTGTTTTTGTCCATTGCCTGGAGTTTCCGAGGCAGTCTGGACCTCTATAACTGTATGTCCCAAGTCTACATCTGCTCCTTACACATGATTCCGGCTGGGATAGAAGACGTGCCGGTAAGCCTGCTGAATAGCCACGGCAGTAAGATACCCATAATGATAAAATAAAGGCGATTGTAAGGATGAGTGGTAAAAATAACTTAATAGCGGAAAGAAGACAAGCTCAACTTAGCTGTTTGCAGGGAGTTGACCCATTGCAGACGATTGGGTATCTGTTTTTTTCAGACAGCTTGGTGCACCCTGCTGTCAAATCTTGCGCATTTTACAATCTGTGGTGGCCGTAAGGCCTTAAAAGGGAAGCCGGTGCAAGTCCGGCGCGGTCCCGCCGCTGTCAGTGGGGATGAAATCCGCATTCAGCCACTTTGAGACATATTTCCCGGTATCTTCGGGGAATGGCAAATTTCAGGGGAAGGCGCGGAGAGTAAGCTGATCCACGAGCCAGAAGACCTGCCGCGGTTTGTTTTCACCTGAAGGGAGATGGTAAATCCCCGGGAGGGCATAGTTGTATGCCAGCCCGGGGATTTTTTTGTGTGCAACTGATTGATCGTTGGATTTTTAATACAATGGAGGTGAAATGGATCTGGTGGTAAAGATAAATATAGTCCCTGAGAAATGCCGGGGCTGCAGGGCCTGCGAGACGGCCTGCGCCTGGTGGGATAAGCCGCCTTTTAACCCCAGGCGGGCGGGTATTCATATCATTAAGGACGAGGAAGCAGGCAGTGAATACCCGCTTTTGAACATGGAATGCCAGGAAAAATTTTGCGGCAAGCAGGCCCCGGGGGCCGGATCCCTGCTGGAGCCGGCATGTGTTACTGCCTGTCTGTTCGAAGCTTTGCAAGTGGAAAAAGAGGAGGTCCGGGATGCGGGATAAATGGTACGGGTGGTGCGGCAGGATTCTCTACGTGGACCTGAACAGCATGCAGGTCAAAACACAAGAGCTGCCCAGGGACCTGGTCCGGGACTATCTGGGTCAGTCCGGCAGCGGGGCCAGGCTGCTCATGGACATGACTTATCCCGGAATGGACCCTTTGTCTCACCAAGCCCCGCTCATATTCGGGGTCGGCCCTCTGGGAGGTACGCCCGCACCTTGCTCCGGGCGTTTCAGCCTGACCTTCAAGTCGCCTCTTACCGGAATTTTCGCCGACTCCAACTGCGGCGGGCATTTCGGGCCTGAGTTTAAAATGGCCGGATTTGATCACCTGGTAATCACCGGCAAGGCGGCTCATCCCGTCTACCTGTGGATAGACAACGACCAGGTGCGGATAAAGGATGCCCGGCACCTGTGGGGCCTGGATACCTGGGAAGCAGACGCAGGCATTAGACAGGAGCTGGGCGAGAGAACGGCCCAGGTGGCCTGTATCGGACCGGCCGGAGAAAACATGGTGCTCATGTCCGCGGTGATATGCAATCTGGGCCGGGCCGCTGCACGCTGCGGACCCGGAGCTGTCATGGGTTCCAAGAATCTCAAGGCAGTGGCTGTGCGCGGGGACAGGGGAGTGGATATTTTTGAGCCCGCAGCCTTTACAGAGGCTGTACAGGAAGTGCAGGCAAGTATCCTGGGAGATCCTCTTTATGAACAGGCCAGTTCCTACGGCACCTGAGCCATTACTCCCCTGGCCCAAGGTATGGGCTTTTTACCCACAAGAAATTTTCAGGAATCCGTCTTTGAAGCCTCCTCCAACTTTTCCGGAGAAAACCTCAAGGATAATTACGTCCAAAGAAACAAAGGCTGTTTCAACTGCCCGGTAAGCTGCAGCCGCTACTGCAGTGTACAAGAGGGACCTTATGCCGGAACTAAGGGCGAAGGCCCGGAATATGAATCCATCTCGGCGTTCGGCTCCAAGTGCGGCAATTCCGACCTGGAAGCAGTGCTGCATGCCAACATGCTCTGCAACAGGCTTGGCCTGGACACCATAAGCACCGGCAACGTCCTGGCCTGGGCCATGGAGTGCGTGGATAAAGGGGTTTTTTCCGCCAGAGATCTGGGTCTGGACGGTCTTGGCTTCGGCAACCATCAGGCCATGATACAGGCCATCCATAGAATAGCCGCCAGACAGGACGGGGGTGATATTCTGGCCCAAGGGGCCTGGAGGGCTGCGCGCATACTCGGAGGACAGGATCTTGTGGTGCACAGCAAAGGCCTGGATTACCCGGCTGTGGATGTGCGCGGAACAAAGGGCATGGCCATGGCCTTTGCCGTTTCCCCCAGAGGCGGAGATCACTTAAAAGGGCTCTGTCTTTTAGAGGTGGCACCGGATGTATATGCACATATTCTCAAGAGTGAGCTGGGCATTGAGCCTGGAGATAAATACTGGCTTAAGTATGAAACCAAAGCCGGGCTCATGGCCTGGCAGGAGGACTGGCACTGCGTAGTGGACTCCCTGGGGCTGTGCAAGCTGGAGGGAATCGCATTAAAACCCGTCCTGCCCGCCCATTTTCACAGGTTGCTGTCCACAGCCACAGGATGGTCGGGAGATGTCCAGGATCTAAGGCGGGCCGGGGAGAGGATCTGGAACCTGGAGCGGATGTTTAACTGCAGGGAAGGACTGGGCAGAAAAGATGATTATCCGCCGAAGCGGCTTATGCAGGAGCCTGTGAAGAACGGGCCTTCCAGGGGAGAACGTCTGGACAGGGATAAATACGAGGCCCTGCTTACGCAATACTACAGCCTCAGAGGATGGGACCTGGATACGGGTGTCCCGACACCGGCAACCAGGAGCAGGCTTGGGCTTTCATAAGGCAAAAAAACGTAACTATTTACCAGGGTCCGTGGACTTTGCAAACAGGACGTAAAAACTCACTCCAAGGAAGCGTAAATCAAAACCTATACACGGGTTTTTAAGCCAGAATAACCTTGATAACATGCTTTAAATAAAGTTCGGTGTTTTACGGTTTTGATTAACGCTTCCTACGTCGTTCAGACAGTTTACGCCCAGTTTGCAAAGCCCCCGGACCCTGGATATCAGCGGTGCGCATAGATTGACCAATTTTATCAGATGGTGAATAGTTACAAAAATACAAATCCACTTGCTTTATTCTATGCCCGGCAGTAAAGAAAACCAGGGGGAAGTACCTGACCAGCCCACCTGGTCATGCTCATGTATTTCCAGTGCGTCATATAATTTGAAATTTTTTTACTGCAGGTGAGCCCATGAAAACCATTACCTCCTTCCCTGAAAAAGTCAGGGTGCTGGAAAACGAGTACATTTTTCTGTCCGACGGAACCCGTCTGGCTGCCAAAATCTGGATCCCCCTCTGCGCTGACAAAGAGCCGGTCCCGGCCATCCTGGAATATATTCCATACCGCAAGCGGGACTTTGAAGCAGTAAGTGATTCCATAACCCAGGGCTATCTGGCCGGTTACGGCTATGCCTGTCTGCGGGTGGACCTGCGCGGAGCAGGGGAATCCCAGGGCGTACTAAGGGATGAATACCTGCAGCAGGAGCTTGACGATGGAGTGGAAGTTCTGGCCTGGATTGCTGCTCAGCCCTGGTGCAACGGGTCCATCGGCATGATGGGCATTTCCTGGGGCGGGTTCAACTCCCTGCAGATCGCCGCTCTGCAGCCGCCTCAGCTCAAGGCCATAATCACTGTGTGCTCAACAGATGACCGTTACGCCGACGATGTGCATTATATGGGTGGCTGCCTTCTGGGAGACAACCTTTCCTGGGCCTCGACCATGTTTGCATATAATTCCTGTCCGCCGGACCCGGACCTGGTTGGGGACAAATGGAAAGAGATGTGGCTTGAGCGACTGGACGGCAGCGGGTTGTGGCTTAAAAACTGGCTCAGTCATCAGCGCAGGGATGATTTCTGGAAACACGGCTCTGTCTGCGAGGATTTTTCCCGTATCAAGTGCCCGGTCATGGCTGTCAGCGGCTGGGCCGACGGATACACCAATGCCGTGTTCAGGCTTCTAAGCGGGCTCAGCGTTCCGCGCAAAGGGCTTATCGGTCCCTGGAGCCATAAGTATCCGCATTTCGGCGTACCGGGTCCGGCCATTGGATTTCTGCAGGAAGCGCTGCGCTGGTGGGATACCTGGCTCAAGGGAAAAGAAACCGGGCTCATGCAGGAGCCCATGCTGCGGGTCTGGATGCAGGACAGCGTTCCTCCCAGCCCCCTGTACAAAAAGCGTCCCGGTCGCTGGGTGGCTGAGCCAGAGTGGCCCTCGGAGAATATAAATATTCTAACATACCACCTGCATCCTGGACATCTGCTTTTGGAGGAGAAGCCCGAAACAAAGGTGTACATGACCATTCAATCCCCACTGAGTGTAGGCCTTTTTGCAGGCAAATGGTGTTCCTACGCTGCGCCTCCGGACCTGCCCCATGACCAGCGTGAAGATGACGGTGGAGCCCTGATTTTTGAGACTGCTCCTCTGGAGACTCCCCTGGAGATTCTGGGAGCTCCTGTGCTGGAATTGGAGCTTTCCGCAAGCGAAGCCGTGGCCATGATAGCGGTGCGTCTTTCGGATGTTGCTCCTGATGACAAGGCCACCCGGGTCACTTACGGCCTGCTGAACCTTTGTCACCGCGAGAGCCATGAGACGCCTGGGTTGCTTGAGCCCGGGCACTCATACAGGGTGCGCGTCCAGTTGAACAACATAGCCCAGCGTTTTCCGGCCGGGAACCGGCTGCGAGTATCCATATCCACTTCTTACTGGCCCCTGGCCTGGCCTTCTCCCAGACCGGTGCGCCTTACAATTTTTGCCGGCCTGAGCCGTCTGGAACTGCCTGTGCGGGAGGCAATCCATGAGGATGACAAGCTGCGCCCGTTTCTGGAGCCGGAAGGAGCACCGGCCATAAGGACCAGTCAGCTGGAACCCAGGCGGCACAGGTGGCGGGTCATCAGGGATCTGGCCCATGATGAGTCCACCCTGGAAGTTGTCATTGATGAAGGCGCTGTTCGTTTTGAGGATATGGACTGGACAGTTACCAACCGGGCCAATGAATGGTATACTTTCCAAGACGATGACTTTGTTTCCGTGCGCGGCGAGACCCTCTGGTTCAGGCGCTTCCAGCGCGGAGAATGGTCTGTCGAGACAGTGACCAGAACTGTTCTCACCTGCTCTGAAACCCATTTCCGGGTACATGCGGAGATGGATGCCTATCACGGGGATGAAAGGGTGTTCTCGCGCAACTGGCTGTGCGAGATACCCAGGGATCATGTGTAACGTTACCGTTATGCTTTATTACAGCAGGCACAACTAAATCATAGGCCCGAGAGTTCGGCAGGCTTAAACGTAAGAACTCACTTTTTTGCCAGGGCGTGACAGAGATAATCTGAATCTTTATTAAGGAAAAGGCAGAACCGTTTAATGGCTGTAAAATATACCCTTGTGATCCATGCCGGCTGTGAAGACATTATTCCGGAGCGCTACGGTCCTGAAGCTGAGCATGAATACCTGGATTATCTGCACAAGAGCCTCGCAGCAGGGCGGGTGGTTCTTGAAGGCGGCGGTAATGGGCTGGATGCGGTCTGTGCTGCAGTGGAAGTTCTGGAAGACTGCCCCCTGTTCAATGCCGGGCGCGGATCAGTATTTGCTCACGATGGGACGATAGAAATGGATGCATCCGTCATGAGGGGCAAAGATCTTTCCGCCGGGGCTGTGGCCGGTGTAACCGGCATCAAAAACCCGGTGCAGGCTGCAGCCCTGGTGCTGAAGAAATCTTCTCATGTCCTGCTCATGGGCACGGGCGCGGAGCGCTTTGCCCATATCCATGGCCTGGAAAGTGCGGCCCCTGCATATTTTCAAACCTCCAGGCGCAGGGAAGAGTACCTTGCAGCCAAAAAGCAGGCCGGGGAAAAGTTTGGAACGGTTGGTGCCGTCTGTTTAGACAGGGCGGGTAATCTGGCATCAGCCTCGTCCACCGGGGGCATCCCCTTAAAGCAGTACGGCCGCGTGGGAGATTCGCCTGTTATCGGGGCAGGGGTCTATGCGGACAACGCCGCCTGCGCCGTCAGCTGCACAGGAGAAGGAGAGTTTTTTCTGCGCCGGGCAGCGGCCAAGCGCATCGCCTGCCTGGTGGAGATCGGCGGTTTTTCTCTGGAAGCGGCCGTTTCGGCAGTTCTGGAAAATATCAGAAATCTTGGAGGAAAAGGCGGGATAATCGCTCTGGATACAGCAGGCCGTTTTTCCATTTCCTTTACCACTCAGGGTATGTTCCGGGGCCTGGTCCGTGAAGGGGGGATGGGACGAGCGGCCATGTTCGGCCCTCCTGGTGCCTGGCAATAGATGCCATGTCTTTTATCGCTTGTGAAAGTCCATTGTCTGGGTCAGGGGCAATCAGCCGCTACGGCAGCCTGTGTGCAAGAGGGGGTTGCTTTGGTATCCTGCCGAAAATTTTCCGGTACAGGTGCGCAACTGTCACGGCCTGGTCATATCCTGCACCCCGCCCGCCATGGGCGTATCTTCCTGCACCGGCAGCTCCATGGGAGAAGTCAGTACCTGAATGGCCACCCTGGGCTCGGTTTCCGGGGCCTGCTCCTGGATCTTTTTGGGGGAGACTGTCGGAATGGTCAGGTCCTGATACTGAAATCTGATCATTTCCCGGCACTTTCTGAATTTTTCCAGAAGATCCTTCTGACTGTCGGCACCAAGATAGATAAAGGCAGAGGCATAGCTGTAGCTGTCCTGTTCCGGAATGTCCGAGAGCTTCATGCCCACTTTTCCCTGTACGTCCACCAAGGTTCCGGGGATCCTGTTGCTTAGATCTTCAAGATCTTCTCTGGTGGGGATGCCGGTAATCAGTTTGTCCTGATACTCCCTCAGGAAAAATTTGCCCGCCACCCGGAATCTGCCCTGGCGTCTGGGAAACGCAGGATCCCGGTTCAGGGCTACATCCAGCATGATCTGGTGATTGGACACACCGTCCACCTTGACAAAGAGATCGCTGTGGGACTGGGGGATGCGGGTATTGATCTCCAGGAACCAGATTTTGTCCTTTTTTTCATTCCAGAAGAATTCCAGGTTGAAGGCGGAGTGATCCAGGTCCACCTGTTTTATGACCCTTTCGCTGATCCTGGACATCTCCTCCTGTACTTTTCTGGGCAGACGGGAGGGATACTGGTAACGGGCAAAGGTAGTCCTGTTGGGCTCGCGGATGGAGTCGATAATGCCGTAGGTGAGCACTTCTTTATTGTGCACGTATCCTTCCAGGGTGCACTGGTGCCCGGAAATGATCTGTTCGGCAACACAGTGGGAGCTCTTGACCCTGACCACCTCAGGTGGGAGCTTGACCATATCCAGGAGGTAGTCAAAGGGCTTGAACAGCCCGATTTTTTCCCTGATGACTGCCACGGCCCGCTTAAAGTCCTTGCGGCTGTTGATGCGGAAGCCCAGCTGCGAAGCAGTGGATTTTATGGGCTTGATCCAGAAGGGATATTCAAGGGAAATCCGGTCCAGGGCCTGGTCATCAAAGGGATCGAATTCGGTAAAGGCCGGTATGTGCTCCGGGATGGCCTTTTTCTGTTCCAGACGGCTCCAGTACTTGTGCTCGCATTTCAGGACGCTTTCCAGGGAGGGGCCGGGCACATTGAACTTCTCACAGAGAATGGGCACCATGGTGCTGACCGGAAAATCAGTATACCCCACAATGGCATCAATGGTCCCCTTGAATTCCCTGAGCTGTTGTTCGGCCAGCTCAAGCATGTCGCTTAACCGGTAAAGTCCGCTGTCAATAAGGGCATGAATGTCCAAGAGACCGATGAAGTTATAGCCTTCTGCATTTTTCACCGAGCTGATCATGCCCAGATTGAAATCGTCCAGACCTATGACAAAGATATTTTTTTTCATGTTCTGTGCTTAGATAGTTGTATTGGTTGAATGAAAGCTTATTGAGCCAGGGCCGGAGTGAATTTTCTCCGGGACAAAAGCAGCTTGTCTCCGGGAACCATTACATGAACGCTCAGATTTTCAATGGAGATGAGTTCACCTTCGTTGATCATGGCCATATTGGTATACTTGATAGTGGATCCGTCCACAACGATGATCAGACCCGAACCTATGGCTTCCAGGGTTTCCCCTTTAGTGATCAGCAGGCCGGTGTCTTCCCCGAGGCCGATACCCAGGCATCCGGGGTTGCTGGCCACAGCCTGAAACAGTCGACCGATGCGTCCGCGTTTGACGAAGTGGGTGTCAATAATAACTTTCGACAACAGCCCGAATCCGCTGCTGAACTTGACCTCGCCTTTTTTTAGTGCCTCCTGGCTGCTTCCCTGATAGATCATGGTGTCGGACATGGCCATGGCTCCGGCGCTGGTTCCTGCGATGACCACGGCCTCCCGTACATAACGCTCGGCAAGGATATTCAGAAGATCAGTGCCTCCCAGGATGGTGGTCAGCCGCAACTGATCTCCGCCGGTGAAAAGAAAACCTTCAGCCTCGCGTACCCGCTGGACCATGTCCTGGCTTTGAGCTTGCTCCCGGGTTCTTATTTCCATAACTGCACAATTTTTAAATCCCAGGCTGCTGAAGGCCTCTGTGTATCTGGTGCCTGCTTTTTCAGGAATGCTTGAGGCGGTGGGGATGATCTCGATGCGTGATTTTATACCGGATAACAATCCGCAGAATCTGGTCAGGATCTCTCCCTCTGTCTCGGCTACCTCCGCATCACTGCTGTTTTCTCCGTTGTCCATTCCTGGCGGCATGGACATGTCCCCACCGATAATTATCAAAATTCCCTTTGTTTTTTCCATATAATTCCTTTATTCTCTCTGCATAAATAGTGCAAGAAAATAAGTTATAGATTATGAATCAGGCTGAGCAGCATGTTGTCTCGGCTATACAATTTTTGGCTGATAATACATGAAATTTAAAAGGAAATCTGTAAAACATGAAAATCCTGGAATCCAGAGCTCTAAGGGGGCCTAATTACTGGTCCAGCCGGAGACACAATCTCATTGTCATTCGGGTGGATCTGGAAGAAATGGAAAAATATCCTTCCAATACCATTTCCGGATTTCCGGAAAATATGGAAAAACTTATACCTTCTCTTTATGAGCACAGATGTTCCAGAGGGTATGAAGGTGGTTTTCTGGAAAGGCTCAGAGAGGGGACATGGATGGGTCATGTAATGGAACATGTTGCATTGGAACTGCAGATACTTGCAGGCATGCAGTGTGGATTCGGACGGTGTACCTGGGATGGAGAAGAAGGCATCTACAGTGTTGTCTTTTCTTATGAGGAGGAAAGGGCTGGTTTTTATGCGGCTGAGGCTGCCTTTGAAATTGTCCGGGCCATGATTAAGGGTGAATCTTATGACCTGCAAAAGGATATTCAGGCCTTAAGAGAAATACGGGAGCAGGAGAGGTTCGGCCCCAGTACCGCCTCCATTGTTCATGAGGCCAAAAAGAGACATATTCCTGTACTTCGGCTCAACAGCTATTCCCTGGTCCAGCTTGGATGGGGGATACATCAGCAGAGAATTCAGGCCACGGTCACGGGCAGAACCAGCAGCATCGGCCTGGAAATCGCCTTTGACAAGGAAGAGACCAAGAACATGCTCCACAACAACGGCTGCCCCGTTCCTTACGGCCTTGTTGTCTGTTCTGCCGGTGAAGTTGAGGCAGCTGTTTGCCGGGTGGGCTTTCCGGTGGTGGTCAAGCCTGTGGATGGACATCATGGCCAGGGCGCAACAATAAATGTTCAAAATCCAGAGAATGCCCTGGCAGCCTTTGAGGCGGCCAGGGAATATTCCAGCCGGGTCATTGTGGAGAAATGCATCAAAGGCAGCGATTTCCGGCTGCTGGTGATCAATTATAAACTTGCAGCGGCAGCAAAGAGGGTTCCGGCTCATGTTACCGGCAACGGCCGCTCCAGTATTCAGGAACTGATCAAGGAAGTGAACCGGGATCCCCGCAGGGGATACGGACATGAAAAGATGCTTACCGAGATCACGGTGGACGACATGACTAAGCGTCTTCTGGAGCTGGAAGGTCTGAGCCTGGACTCGGTTCTTTCCCCGGGCAGAACACTGTATCTCAAGACCACGGCCAATCTGAGCACCGGCGGGGTGTCCGAGGATGTCACAGATACGGTTCATTCCTACAACGTTTTCCTGGCTGAACGGGTGGCCAGGATCATTGATCTGGATGTCTGCGGCATAGATGTCATAGCTCCAAGCCTGGCCGAACCGTTAAGCGAAACCGGAGGAGCTATCATTGAAGTAAACGGGGCGCCGGGATTCCGCATGCATCTGTCTCCTGTCGCGGGTCAGCCCAGAAATGTGGCAGAGCCCGTGCTGGACATGCTCTTTCCCCTGGATCATCCGGGCCGGATACCCATAATCTCCGTGACCGGCACCAACGGCAAGACTACAACCACCAGGCTCATCGCCCACATAATGCACATGAGCGGCAAAAAGGTCGGCTATACCACCACTGACGGAATATATATCCAGAACCGCCTTCTGTATAAGGGGGATTGTTCAGGCCCTGACAGTGCCCGTTTTGTACTGCGCGATCCCACAGTGGATTATGCAGTTTTTGAGACTGCCAGGGGCGGGATGATGCGGGCCGGACTGGGGTACGATCTGAGCGATGTGGGAGTTGTGACCAATGTGGCCTCGGATCACTTAGGGCTTTATGGTATCCATACCCTGGAGCAGCTTACCAGGCTCAAGTGCCTGGTGGCTGAAAATGTTCAGCCTTCAGGTTATGCAGTGCTTAATGCGGATGATGATTACGTTTATTCCATGCAGGAAAATGTCTCCTGCAACACAGCTTTTTTCAGTATGAATGCCGGCAATCCCAGAATAAAAAAACACTGTTCATCCGGAGGGACGGCAGCGGTATACGATGAAGGCGATATAATTCTGCGTAAAGGCGACTGGTCCATGCTGGTTGACAGGGTGATCAATATTCCCTTGACCTATTTCGGCAAGGCCGCGTTCCAGGTGCAAAACGTGCTGGCCGCCTGTCTGGCAGCCTTTGTCCAGGAGGTAAAGGTGGAAGAGATTCGCTTGGGTCTGCAGACGTTTGCACCTTCCTCTGCCCAGTTGCCCGGGCGTATGAATATTTTTGAATTTGAGAAATTCAAGGTGCTCATTGATTATGCCCATAATCCTTCAAGCATGGAGGCCATGGGCAGATTCGTGTCTTCTCTGGGCATGGGAGTCAGTACCGCTATCCTGGCTGGAACAGGTGACAGGCGGGACAAGGATCTGCAGGATTACGGACGGGTTGCTGCAGAGTACTTTGACAGGATCATTGTCTGGGAGGACCAGGATTACGCACGTGGCCGGGACAGCATGAAAGTGATGCAACTCATTCAGGAGGGGGCCGCCAGCAGCTCCAAAAAAGCCCGGGTGCTGAGCATTCTGGATGAAGATCATGCAGTGGACCATGCACTGCAGGAGGCCTTACCAGAGGCCATAATATGCATCTTTACCGGCAGGATCGAAGCCATGACCGCCAAGATCAAGGCGTTAAGGGAAAAAGAGCTGGATCTTATCATTGCCAGAGAGGATATTCCCAATATTTCTCCTGAACTGCGCATGTAAACCCTGTACAAAAGGAAAAAACCATGACCTTCAAGCTCCCCGGATACTGCCCCCCTGATTTGACCAGGGAACGCTTTTCTTCAGCTCCTGCAGCACTTACCGCAGAGGCTCCCGGCAATGGCACAGCTCCATCCGGGTTTCACGCCACTTCTAACCATCCGGAATACGTCTGCATGGAACCGGGAAAATGGATCCTGGTCAGGGAAAGCCGTATGGACTGCGTCATTGTCCGTCGCGGGGACAGTCTGGAAGTGCTTGAGCCGCGAAGGCTGAAGCAGGGAGACAGGGTTGTACTGGGCAGGACCGAGAACGGTGAAGACGGAATATTTGTCCATACAGAAGGTTTTGACACAGGCAGGAGCTCAGCCCCGGACAAGTTTTCCTTTCGCATCAGGGGAACCCGGGAAACGCCCTTTTCCAAAAGCTATGATGCCCTGTACGATCTGCTGCGCCATGACCGGGAACATGGCTATATAGTCTGGGTGCTGGGTCCGGCGGTTGCCTTTGATCAGGACAGCCGCAGGGCCATGCAGGGACTTATCCGGAACGGATTCTGCCATGTGCTGCTGGCAGGCAACGCCCTGGCCACGCACGATCTGGAAGCAGCCATGTTTCAGACCGGGCTGGGCCAGGATATTTATACCCAGGAACCTGTCCGGCATGGACACTATCACCACCTGGATGTTTTGAACACTGTCCGACAATATGGGACCATCAAAGAGACAATCCGGGAAATGAAGATCAGTGACGGGATCATGTACACCTGTGAAAAATACCGGGTGCCGTATATCCTGGCCGGTTCCATCCGTGACGACGGACCACTGCCCGAGGTCGTGGCAGACGTATATAAGTCCCAGGACGCCATGCGCCCTCATGCCAAAAAGGCCACCACAGTGGTGGCCATGGCCACTCAGCTGCACTCAATCGCATTTGGGAACATGACTCCCAGCTACCGGGTCATGGAAAACGGTCTGGTGCGTCCGGTGTATTTCTACATTGTGGACATATCCGAGTTCAGCGTGGACAAGCTGGCCAATCGCGGATCCGTCCAGGCCACTGCCGTGGTGACCAACGTGCAGGACTTTATCGTCAACCTGAGCAGAAACCTGGATTCCTGGCAACAGGAAGGACAGCCGTCTTAAAACCAATGCATAACGCAGCCGCCAGTGATTTCACAGCGAAAAGGCTTCAGGCAGAAAAAAACGACTGCACGGATTCAGGCTAGAACAGTCTCCCCAGGATAAAGCCAAGGTAAAGGGCAAAAAAGCCCAGGATGTTCTGTCCCAGGAGGTTCAGGCCCAGCTTGAGCCACTGGGTGTCCTGAACCAGGGCCGAGCACTCAAAGATATACGTGGAAAAGGTGGTAAAGGCGCCCATGAACCCCACCAGAACAATGATGCGCAAATGAGCGGGCAAAATTCCCCGTTCCTGGATCATTATCCAGATAAGGCCGAACAGAAAGCAGCCCAGAATGTTCACCGTCCAGGTGCCCCAGGGAAATCCGGGTCCAAGCAGGCTGTGCATGGCTACTGACAGCCAGTATCTGAGAAGGGTTCCAAAGGCCCCGGCCAGAGCCAGCAGTAGTATCTTGTTCATGACTTTTTCCAACAAAAAAGCCACGCGCAAGGCGTGGCTGATACAATAAAAAAACCGCCTTTTATACAAAACAACAGGAGTCATCAGCATCACGGCGGTTACCAGGGGGAACTCCATCCCCTTTCAGGCGCTCATGTATATCCGGAAGAAGCGTCTGGAGTCAACTGTTTAGAGTAGGTTCTTCCTACTTGAATTCAAAGGGCAGGGCATTTTTTATTTTCTTGATGTTCTGCCTGAGTCGTCCAGGATTTTTTGCTCCGGTAAATATGATGGCGCAGGCAAAGCTGTAGCTGTCCTGCTCTGCGGGGTCCATCCCGGACAGCCGTTGTCCCTGGCTTGCCAGTATGCTGATCATGGTGCCCGGGAACTGTTCTTCTACAGCCCGGATTTCCTGTGCATGCGGGCTCCTGGTCACCAGGGCGTCCTGAAAACGGCGCATAAAGACCTTGGCCGCACAGGCGAATGGTCCCTTTCCAGGGCTCCAGGCGGGCCTGCGGTTTAATGCCAGTTCTACCAGGATGCGGTGATGTGGTGTACCGTCAACCTTTTCGAAAATGTCTCCGTGGGACTGGGAAATGCGTGGATTGATCTCCAGGATCCAGATATGGTCTCTTTTGCTGTCCCAGAAGAATTCCATGTTGAAAGCGGAGTGATCCAGGCCGGTTTCAGCCAGGACTTTTCCGGCTATTTGGGTCATTTTCTGGATGACCCGGCCGGGCAGGGTCGATGGATACTGATAGCGGGAAAAGCTTGACCCATTGGGGTAGCGAAAGGAATCCACCACTCCATACACCTGGATCTCCCCTTTATGCACAAAGCCTTCCAGGGTGCACTGCCTGCCCCGGATGAGTCCCTCCACCACGCAATGATTGCCCCCGATGCGGGCAATTTCTTCAGGTAGATGGGCATATTCCAGGAACTCATTGAAGGCATTGCCCATGCCTGCAATGCCGGAACGTATTTTCCGCACTGCCCGGGCCAGATCCTTATGATTGCGCACTTTGAAACCCAGGTGGGAGGAGTGTGATTTGACCGGTTTGATCCAGAAGGGATAGTTTACCATAATCTCATTTAAATCCTGATCATCAAAGGGATCCACGCTTTGAAAGGAAGGAACATGTGCCGGGGCTACTTTCTTCTGCAGCAGCCGGCTCCAGTATTTGTGTTCACAGCCCACCACCCCCTGCACCGAAGGTGCGGTCAATCCCAGTCTTCTGGCCAGGATAGGGACCATCAGGCTCACGGGAAAGTCCCAGTAGCCGATTATTCCCCCTATGGGGCGGGGATGGGCGCGCAGCTGGTTTTCTGCAGTGTTGAGCACAGCATGAACATCATAATCCTCACTGGAGGTCACAGCGTCCATGTCCAGCAGGGGATAAATATTTACAGCCAGGTCCTGGTCAATGGTCTCCAGTTTGGACCGGTTGAAATCGTCCAGTCCCAATACGAAAAGATCTATGGAATCATGCTTGTCCATGAGATTTAAACATCCTTCGGGGCAAGTTGACAAAAGTACGACTGTACTCGAAACAAGTTTGTCCCTGCTGGTTGTTATGCGGTGCTATATTTCTGCTATATATTCTTCCTTATCGATTTTAAAACTCAAAAGATCAAGTACATGGTTGTATTTTTCCAACAGGTTCGATCCGTCCATGCCTCCGATGATGATATTGGCCAGTTCGTAACTGTAGCTGTCCTGCAGGGCCAGAAGCTCCGAGAGTCTGTCGCCCTGTCTGACCAGAATCTTCATCTGTGTCCCGGGGAATTTTTCCCGGACCTTTTCAAGCTGTTCCTGGGCGGGCACCTGAACCACCCGTCCATCTTCAAAGGTTCTGAGCATGAAGTGTCCGGCAACGCTGAAGGGTCCGTTTCTTTCCAGTATCCGGGGCTTTCTGCCCAGACAGAGATCCACCATTACGGACAGATGGGAATGACCGTGCACCTTGGCGAAAAGGTCCGTATGCGCTTGGGAGATCCTGGGATTTATTTCCAGGAGGTATACCTGTTGGGCGGTCTGGTCATAGAAGAACTCGATATTGAAGGCCGAGTTGTCCATTCCGATACGGGCTATGGCTTTTCTGGCCGTGTCCATTATCCTGTGCTGGATTTCCAGGGGGAGTATGGAAGGGTACTGGTATCTTGCAAAGGAAGAACTGATTTTTTCCTGCACTGAGTCCACGATGCCGTAGCCCACTATTTCTCCTTTAAAGCTGTAGCCTTCCAGGGTGCACTGCAGGCCTCCAATGGGGGATTCAGCCAGGCAGCTCTCATGCATATGGGCTATTTCATAAGGCACCTGGGCATAGTTCTGCAAAAGATACCTGAAGGGCTCATCAATAAGGGCTATGCTTTTTCTGATCTTGTTCGTAGCCTCCCAGTACTCCAGTTCGTCATTTATCCTGAAGGACAGAAAGGACTTGAATGACTTAATGGGCTTGATCCAGAAAGGAGGCAGGAGGCGGAGCTTTTCAAAGCCCTGTGCGTCAAAGGGATCAAAAGGCTGAAACATAGGGATATGCTCAGGGATGACCTCTTTTTGCTCCACGCGGCTCCAGTATTTGTGTTCGCATCTGAGAACGCTCTCCAGGTCGGGACCGGGGAGGCCGAAGCGCCTGGCCAGAATCGGAACCAGAACCGTGCCTGGAAAATCGTAGTATGTAGCCACTCCGTCAATGGAACCCTTGAAAGATTCCATTCTGCCCACGGCTTTGTCTATGAGGTGCTGCATATCATATGACTGGACATTTCTGATGTCTGATATATCCAGGGCGGCGTGAAACTCGCATTCCGCCGCCTGGGGGAGCTGCTGCAGAAGCTTTTTGTTGAATTCATCCAGGCCGACAATAAAAATATTCTTTTTGGGCATGAAAAGATCTCCGGGTAAGCGTAGTTTGAAAGTTAACGGCGTGTTGAATTTTAATCATTGGTTGAAGAGATGGTTTATAATTATTACAATTACTTGTTTAAGTATAGCGTTGCCTGACCATGTAACAACCTGAAATTTAAGGATCCAGCTAAATTTAATTACCATAGATTTTTTTGTTGACAAAGTTTAAAAACCATGTTTATAAGGCTTCCCATGTTAAGCGAATCCCTTAGACCCAGCCATACTTCTTTTTATTTTTGGTATTTTTATTTTATACAGGCCTGTGGTCCGAAGGGAGGAGTTTAGCCTAACAGAAGAGTAGAAGATTCATAAACCCAAGGGCCGCAGGCAAAAGCCGGCGGCCCTTTTTTTGTTTCTGAAGAAGGTCCGCCTGAACCTGCCGCCCCAAACCATCAGGAGGTATTGTCATGCACCTGGGAAAGAGCATCAGAATGGAGAGGATTTTCAACCGCAACACAGGCCGGGCCATTATTGTTCCTGTGGATCACGGGGTGACCGTGGGTCCCATTGACGGGATCATCGACATGAGGGTCACCGTAGACAAGGTGGCCGAGGGCGGAGCCAATGCCGTGCTCATGCACAAGGGCCTGGCCCGGTGCGGACACCGGGGCAAGGGACACGACGTCGGCCTTATCGTTCATCTTTCAGCAAGCACTTCAATTTCTCCCTATCCCAATGCCAAGACTCTGGTGGCCAGTGTAGAGGACGCCATCAAACTGGGGGCTGACGGCATTTCCGTCCATGTAAACCTGGGGGACGAATCCGAGCGGGAAATGCTCCGGGATATGGGCCAGGTGGCTTCCAAGGCTAATGAATGGGGTATGCCTCTGCTGGCCATGGTTTACGCCCGCGGCCCCAAGGTCAAGGACGAGTTCGATATGAACATGGTCCGGCACTGCGCCCGGGTAGGGGAAGAACTGGGCGCGGATGTGGTAAAGGTGGCCTACACAGGTGAGGCGGACAGCTTCGCCAAGGTGGTGGAGGCCTGCTGCATACCGGTGGTCATTGCCGGTGGTCCCAAGCTGGATAATGACCGGGACCTGGTGAAAATGGTGCACGATTCTGTTGCTGCCGGAGCTGCCGGGCTTTCCGTGGGCCGAAACGTTTTTCAGCACAGTGATGTGACATCCTTAGTCAAGACCCTGCACCATGTGGTTCATGACGATATGGATGTGGACGAGGCCATGGATGTTCTGTCCAACGGCGGCGAATGATTGATAACCGATAACCGACTGCAGGAACACCATGACCAAAAAAATATACTTCAAAGCGGTTCCTTTTGATAAAAGTCTGGTCACTCTGGCCCTGGAATCAGGTGTGGACGGAATCCTGGCCGAGAAGAACGATCTGGAAAAGATCCAGGCACTGGGCCGGACTCAGGCCCTGGATGTGCAGGATTTCAACATCATGAGCATAGACAGCAAGGAAGACGAGGAAAACGCTGTCCAGCGCCTCAAGGCAGGTGAGAACGTAGTCCTGGCCAGGGGGGTGGAGATAATTCCCGTGGAAAACATTGTGGCCCAGACACCTCAGGTGGGTATGGAAGCAGCCACTCTGCAGGAGGTGGATACCGCCCTGGGCATCCTGGAAAAAGGCGTGGACTACGTGGTGGTGGATGCAGAGTCCGCCGGGGAACTCAAAAAAATCGCCGCCAGGGTCAAGCAGGACCAGGGCAGGCTGGAGCTCATACCAGGCAGGATAACTCATATATCCCCTGTGGGTCTGGGGCACAGGGTGTGTGTGGACACTATTTCCCTTTTAAATACAGCGGAGGGCATGCTGGTGGGCAACTCCAGCGCATTTACCTTCCTGGTGAATGCTGAAACCGAGTCCAACCCGTACGTGGCCCCCAGACCCTTCAGGATCAATGCCGGAGCAGTGCATTCCTACACCTGTCTTCCAGGAGACAAAACCACTTACTTAGAAGAACTGGCTCCAGGCAGTCAGGTGCTCATTGTTTCCGGCCAGGGCGAGGCCAGATCTGCCGTAGTGGGCCGCATCAAGACCGAGGTCCGGCCCATGCTGCTCATCAGTGCCGAGTTCGAGGGTCATCAGGGCAGCGTGATCCTGCAGAATGCCGAGACCATCCGCCTGGTGGGTGCGGACAACAGGCCGGTAAGCGTGGTCAATCTCAAGGTGGGGGATCAGGTCATGTGCCGGGCCGACGAGGCAGGACGGCATTTTGGAATGCGCATCCAGGAAGATATCAGGGAAAAATAGCCATGGACCAGGAAACAAATCTCAAAAGAATAAGAAGTGAAATAAGCCGGCTGGACCAGGAACTTCTGCAGATTCTAAACCGCCGGGCGGGGCTCAGCTTAGAAGTGGGCAGCATCAAGTCCCAGTCTAAGGACAATGTTTTCAAGCCCTTTCGGGAAAAAGAGGTCTTAAACGGTCTGGCGCAGAAAAACCCCGGTCCTTTGCCGGATGAGCATTTAAGGAGCATCTACCGGGAGATTCTTTCATCGTCGCGCAGCCTTCAGCAGCCCCAGAAAGTGGTCTACCTGGGACCGGAAGGGACTTTCTCCTACTTTGCCGGGGTGGAGTATCTGGGACACAGTGCTAAGTTTACTCCCAAAAACAGCCTGGAGGATGTGTTCCGGGCGGTGGACACCCGGGAAGCGGAGCTGGGGATAATCCCACTGGAAAACTCCATGCAGGGCAGCGTAGGCCAGAGCTTAGACATGTTTTTAAAGTTCGAGGTCTTTATTCACGCCGAGGTGTTTTTCCGCATCAGTCATTTTCTGCTCAGCCGGGAAACGGAGATGGGGGCAATTAAAAAGATATATTCCCATCCCCTGGCACTGCAGCAGTGCTCCACCTGGCTTCGGGCCAATCTGCCCGGAGTGGAAGTGATTCCGGATGAGAGTACGGCCCGGGCCGCTTCCAGGGCGTCCACGGAGCCAGGTACAGCCGCAGTGGGACATCAGAAGCTGACCAAGTTTTACGAGCTCAATGTCCTGGGCAATTCCATTGAGGATATTCCGGACAACTGGACCAGGTTTCTGGTGATAAGCGCTCACCCCCCGGAGGCCGGCAACCGTGAGAAGACGTCCCTGCTTTTTTCCGTGCTGGACAGGCCGGGTTCTCTAGTGAGCGCCCTGGAGGTGCTCTCGCGCAAGGGCATCAATATGCGCAAGCTGGAATCCAGGCCTCTGCGGGCCGAGAAGTGGAGATACGTGTTTTTCGCCGACGTGGAATGCGATCTGACAGCAGGTGATTATGCCAGCGTACTCAAAGACCTGGAGGACAACTGCTACTACATGCGGGTGCTGGGCAGTTATCCCCACGGTCCGCAGATTCTGGCTTAACAGGGCTGGATCACATAAATATCAACCAGAAGATATACCTTATGCATAAAACAATCACACTAAAGGCACCCCCGTCCAAATCTGTATCCCACCGGGCGCTGCTGGCGGCGGGGCTGGCCGGGGGAACCTCGGTACTGGAAAACGTCCTGGTGAGCGAGGATATACTGCGTACCCGGGACTGCCTGGCGGCCCTGGGGGCCAAGTTTTCAGGAGATGATTCAACCCCCGTGGTTCAGGGGCTTGGAGGACGGATCAAAGCCCCGTCGCTGGATCCGGTGAAGCTGGACGTGGGCGAGTCCGGCACCACCTGCAGGCTGCTGGCGGCCATTGTCTCGGCAGGGCAGGGCAGTTTCGAGATTTCCGGGGCCGGGCGTATGCACGAACGCCCCATCAAAAGCCTGGGGCAGAGCCTGGAGGGCCAGGGAGTACGGTTTAAGTACCTGGGTCTTGACGGATGCCCTCCGGTACGCATAGAGAGTTCCGGTCTGCCTGGAGGTGTGGTCACCGTGGGCCTGGATGAGAGCAGCCAGTACCTGTCCGGTATCCTTCTGGCCTCCACCATGGCCACCACTTCTCTGGTAATAAACATCGGAGGCAAAAAGGTTGTATCCTGGCCCTACGTTCACCTGACCCTGCAGACCATGCAGCGTTTCGGCAATCCTGCCCGGCTGCAGACCCTCCAGGAAGGTCATTGGAGGCATGCAGATCCGGACCAGGTCCAGCGCGTGGAGCCGGGCAAAATTCGTTTCGTGGTGCATCCGGGTGTACTGAACCCTGTCAGATACAGGGTGGAGGGGGATTACAGCAATGCCTCCTATCTGCTGGCAGCAGGTGCAGTGGGAGAATTCCCGGTGGAGGTTTCCGGGCTGGATCTTGAGTCCAGGCAGGGAGACCGCCGCATCCTGGAGATTCTGGAACTCATGGGGGCAAAGATTTCAGAAACGAAAAACGGTGTGATGGTTTCCCCGGCCAGGCTGCACGGTGTGGACCTGGACATGGGCACCTGTCCGGACCTGGTGCCTACTGTGGCTGTTGTGGCCTCCATGGCCACAGGCACCACCAGGATAAGCAATGTGGCCCACTTGAGGATCAAGGAAAGCGACAGGCTGGCCGGGGTGCAGCAGGAAGTAAGCCGGGCCGGCTGCAGATGCGGGCTCAAGGAGGACGGACTGGAAATCGAGCCGGCAGAACTGCTCCGGGGAAGCCAGGTTCAGTTCAAGACCTACGGGGATCACCGCATGGCCATGAGCCTTTCCCTTTATGAACTGGCCGGAATCCAGACGGCCCTGGACAATCCTGCCTGCGTCAACAAGTCCTTTCCCGGCTTCTGGGAAGAGTGGGAAAATATCCGCCGGGCTTACGCAGGCAAAGGGGACTGATTGATGCATATGGTCAATGAGCTGGTCCTGGTGGGCTCCAAGGGGCAAATGGGGACTTTGATCAAGAATAAGCTCTCAGCCGGTGGAGTAAATGTTCTGCCCTTGGACAGGCCCTTTCCTGAAGAAGAACTGCCGGATATCCTGGGCAGGGCGGATATGCTCCTGCTGGCAGTGCCGGTGGCTGGAATGGATGAAGTTCTGGAGCTTATGAGCCCTTATTTTTCATCTGCCCTGATTGTGGCGGATATCAGTTCCGTCAAGACCCTGCCGGTGAACAAGATGCAGCACTTTCACCAGGGACCGGTTATGGGCACTCATCCGCTTTTCGGTCCCAGTCCTTCTGAGGATGATGAGCTCAAAGTGGCCCTCTGCCCCGGTCACAACCTTCAGGATCACCATGTCCAGGCTGTCAGTGAAGTCTTTGACCGGGGGGGAATGCTTACCTTTATTAGTTCCTGTCGGGAGCACGACCAGGCCATGGCCTGTATTCAGGGCCTTAATTTCGTCACCACCATCTCCTATTTCGCCAGTCTGCCCCAGGATATAGACCTGGACACCTTTGCCACCCCTTCCTTCAGGCGCAGGGCCACAGCAGCCCGCAAGATGCTCAATGAGGATGCCGTGCTTTTTTCTTCCCTGGCAGAGGACAATCCCTACACCGGCCAGATGATCCGTCGTTTCAAATCTTTTCTGAACCTGAGCGCTGCAGGCGAATTCGAACTGTTGACCGACAAGGCTCTGTGGTGGTGGCGCAATTTCAGTGACAGGCAGGGGGGATAGCCGTGTTTTTTGATTGTGATCCATTATAAAAGGCCGCGTCCTCCCTGCCGGGAGAACGTGGCCTTTTTGTTTATATTTGGGAGAAGCAACGATTGCTAACTTGTAGCTCTTCACCATGGTCCGGGGACTTTGCAAAAAGGACGTAAAAACTCACTCCAAGGAAGCGTAAATCAAAACCTACACACTGGTTTGAAAGTCAGGATATATTCTATAACATGCTTTGAATCAGGTTCGGTGTTTTACGGTTTTGATCAACGCTTCCTACGTCGTTCAGACAGTTTACGCCCAGTTTGCAAAGCCCCCGGACCATGAATCTGCATAGAAGCTAAGTTTATCCAGCTGAAGCAGATGGTGTATAGTTACGCTAATTTAAGCAAAAGGAGAAACATATGATCAACCTGCAGCAGAAGGCCACCTGTCTGCCCGCGGATACGCAGACGCCGGTGTCCCTTTATCTGAGCCTCATCGGCAAAGAAAAGGGAATAATGCTGGAGAGTTCCGAGGTGGACGGGCGTCTGGGAAGGTACAGCCTGCTGGCCTGGGATTTCAGGCTGCAGCTTAGTTGCAGCGAGGGTAAACTAAGGGTCAAGACCTTAGATGATCGCTTGGACGGGCTCAAAGAGATGCAGGGCATGGACTTTATCCAGGGTGTGCGCTCTGTGCTGGCTGAACTAAAAGTTCAGCCGGATCCCGCTTTCCAGTTGCCCCCTGTGACCAGGGCGGTTTACGGATATCTGGGATTCGGTCTTGGAGGGCTTCTGGAGCCCAGACTGGCAGAAGTGCTGCCCCCTGAAGAAGCCGAAGCCCAGCTGGTACTGCCGGGGCGGATACTGCTTTTCGATCACCTGCATCACAACTGCTATTACATCTGCTTAGACAAGGAGATAGCCCTGCCCAAACCCAAACCCTGCAAGGCCAGAAGCGAATTCAAGGTGGGCAGTGTCAGCACCACTCCCTCCCAGGAAGAGTACCAGGCCAGGGTAAGTGATATCAAGGAGCTTATAAGACAGGGCGAAGCCATCCAGGTGGTTCTTTCCACCCGGTTCAGTGCTGACTTCCGGGGAGATCCGTTTCTGGTTTACCGCCATTTGCGGCGTATAAATCCCTCGCCATATACTTTTTATCTGAATATGGAAGATATTACCCTGATGGGGTCTTCACCTGAATTGATGGTCAAGTGCGGCCAGGACGTGCTGCAGCTAAGGCCCATTGCCGGAACCAGGCACCGGGCTGAGAGCGAAAAAGAGGACGAGCGCCTGGCCGAGGATCTTTTGTCCGATGAAAAGGAAAGGGCCGAACACGTCATGCTGGTGGATCTGGGCCGCAATGACCTGGGCCGCATGGCTGTGGGCGGAAGTGTGGAAGTGGACAAATTCATGCGGGTGGAGAGATTTTCCCATGTCATGCACATGACCTCTTATCTATCCGCCAGGCTCAAGGAGGGGCTGGACGCCTTAGAGGTCATCCGGGCTTCATTTCCCGCCGGAACCGTGTCCGGTGCGCCCAAGATAAGGGCCATGGAAATAATAGGTGAGCACGAGCCCGCTCCCAGGGGACCCTATGCCGGGGCCATAGGCTGGATAGGCTTAGACAAGGACAGCGTGAATCTGGATACGGGCATAACCATCAGGAGCCTGTGGATCAGGGATGGAAAAATACACTGGCAGGCAGGGGCCGGTGTGGTTTTTGATTCCGTGCCGGAAAAGGAATGGGAGGAATGTCAGAACAAGGCCATGGCCATACGCAAAGCTCTAACATTTACCGGAGGACCGGATGATTTTGCTCATAGACAACTTTGATTCCTTTACTTTCAACCTGGTTCAGGTGCTGCAAAAGTTGGATGTGGACCCGGTTGTGCTTAGAAACAACCAGGAAGAGATATTCGACACCCTAAAGCAGGATCTGCAGGCTGTAATCATCTCCCCAGGACCCAGCCGCCCTGAAAACACCGGTCTTTGCTTAGATTTTCTAAAAAAGCTCAGTCCAGAGGTGCCTGTGCTGGGGGTGTGCCTGGGACATCAGGTTCTGGGGCATTTCGCCGGGGCCAGGGTGGAGGTGGCGGACCGGATTATGCACGGCAAAACCTCCAAAGTTTATCACCGGGAGACAGGACTTTTCAAGGATATCCCCAATCCCTTTGAAGTCTGCCGCTACCACTCCCTGCTGGTGCGGGCTGTCACCGACAATGCCTTCCGCATCACCGCCAGGACCAAGGATGACGAGGTCATGGGGCTGGAATATACAGATCGGCCCTGGATGGGGGTGCAATTTCACCCGGAATCCATTCTCACACCCTGGGGGCCTAAAGTTATGCAGAATTTTCTTGAACTATGCGGTGTAAATTAGGGAATTTTGGGATTCAGGAAGGGATTCAGGGATTCAGGGATTGGGGGATTGGGGGATTCAGTGACTTACTCCTGAAACCCTGTCAGAATAAACAAGAACAGTTTGAGTAAAAAAACGAGGCTTGAGCGCTTGGCACTGGGACTGTCCCCGTTATGAACCCATCAGGTTAAAGGCAGACCATTTTGCCAATGAGAGATTTTAGTAACCAAAAAGATGTTGTCGCGGGGACTGTCCCAATTGAGGTAAAAGCACGTCTTTATCTTGGGTTGCGGGCATAGCCCGCCTTAGGAATTTAAAAATTCAGGGATTGAGGATTTGGGTAGTAGAGACAGGAGAAAAAAATGCAGATAAAACAAGTACTGAATAAAATATGCTCCGGGCAGGACCTGGATTACAGTGAGGGCCGGGATGTTTTTCAGGCCCTGTTTGAAGGGGAGATATCCCCGGCCCAGAGCGGGGCGCTGCTCATGGGCCTTCGCACCAAGGGCGAAAGTGCCTCTGAACTGGCTGCTGCCGTGAGTGTGGCCCTGCAGCGGGCCAGGTTAGTGCATGGATTGACCGGGAAAACTATAGATACCTGCGGTACAGGCGGGGACTCGCGCCAGAGCTTCAACTGCTCCACTGCGGTGGCCTTTTTTCTGGCCGACCAGGGCATCCAGGTGGTGAAGCACGGCAACCGGGCCGTGTCCAGTTCCTGCGGCAGCGCTGACGTAGTGGAGGCCCTGGGGCTGCAGCTCCTGGACAACCCTGATCTTGTGGCAGGTGAACTGGCGGCCAGGAACTTTGCTTTTCTTTTTGCCCCGCATTTTCATCCAAGTTTTGCAAGCATCGCCCCTCTGCGCCAGGAGCTGGGCATAAGAAGCCTGTTCAATCTCATGGGACCGCTTTTGAATCCGGCTAGGCCCACACACCAGATACTGGGTGTGCCCCACGCCGGATTTATGCCCCTTATGTCCGGGGTGCTGGCTGAAAGCGGTGTGCAGTCCGCGGCAGTGGTGCACGGGGCCATGGGGTTTGACGAGCTGACCCCCTGCGGGGTGAACCAGGTGATTATGGTCCGCGAGGGCAGGCAGGAGGATATGCTTCTGGACCCCGAGCCCCTGGGATTTGAGGCCTGCAGTCCCGAGGATCTGGCCTGTGCGGACAAGGAAAGTGCCCTGGCCAGGCAGCGCGAGATACTGGCCGGTGAAGGGCCGGGACCAATGCAGGACATGGTGGCCCTGAACCTGGGCCTGGGCCTGCACCTGCTAAACCCGGATGTGGGTCTTGAGGAATGTATGCACGAGGCGGCATCTATTGTCAGGGGCGGTCTTAAAACCCTTAACTTTTCAGGGTAGAGTCATGCTGGATAAGTTTATGCAGGCCAAGGCCGGGGAGTTGAAGGCTTTAAGAGAGCTTAAGGCCGGAGGTGGAACTCTGGAAGAGTATCAAGGCCCAAGACCGGGCTTTCGCGAGGCTGTTGCCGGTCCCGGCCCGGCCATTATTGCTGAATACAAGAGGTCCTCGCCTTCCAGAGGGGTTATAAACGAGGAGCTGTCTCCCCAAAAAGCTGTGCAGGAGTTTATGTCCGGGGGTGCCGCGGCTTTTTCCGTGCTGACGGAGGAAGAATATTTCGGGGGCAGGATAGAGTATCTGGAGGAATTTGCCGGACACGGTGTCCCGGTCCTCAGAAAGGACTTTATATTCGATTATCTGCAGGTGGAGCAGACCGCTGCCACACCGGCCTCGGCCCTGCTGCTAATTGCCAGGGTGGTAAAGGACCTGGGGCTGTTGTCGGATTTGATCCGCGTGAGCCGTATCCACAACCTGGAGCCTGTGGTGGAGATATTCGCCCCCAGAGAACTGGACATGGTCAGACAGGCCGGCGCAGATATCATCATGGTCAACAACAGGGACTTAGACAGGCTCACAGTGGACCTGGACATGTCCAGAAACCTTGTGCCGCAGAAAAAGCCTCAAGAGGTCTGGATCTGTGCCAGCGGTATTGACAATTCAGCTCAGGTGGACGAACTTTACGGGCTTGGCTTTGATGCCTTTCTCATAGGCACCAGCATCATGTCCTGTGACCAGCCCGGGGAGAAACTAAAGGAGCTTTTCCCATGAACCGGGAGTTCAAAATCAAAATCTGCGGGCTGACTGATCCAGAGGATCTCAGGCTCTGTCAGGAACTAAGGATAGATTTTACCGGCTTTATCTTTCATCCCGGCAGTCCCAGGTACGTATCCCCTGAAAAAGTCGGGGAGTGGAGCAAAGAAAATGAGCTCCGGGTGGGAGTATTTGTAGATGCAACAGTCCGGGAAGTGCTGGATGCAACCAGCAGGGCCGGGCTGGATATGGTGCAGCTGCATGGCGGACAGGATCCTGGTTTTTGCCGTGAGCTTGGAGCGGACATGGTCATCAGGACTTTCTGGCCGGAACGCTTCCAGAGCAGCAGTGCTTTTGAGGAAGAACTTCAGAAATTCACCAAGGCCTGCAGGTATTTCCTGCTGGACGCAGGTCGGAGCATGGGGGGGCATGGCCGGAGTATAGCCTGCAGCTGGCTTGAGGGAGTAAATAGTCCTGTGCCGTTTCTTATGGCCGGGGGGCTTGGGCCGGACAATCTGGACCCGGTGCTCAAGACACAGGCCGCAGGCGTTGATCTCAATTCCGGTGTAGAAAAAGCCCCGGGTGAGAAAGATCATGAAAAGATAAAAAAAGCAGTCAATAAATTGCGAGGAATAAAATGAGAAAGGGTTATTTCGGTGCTTTCGGCGGCAGATTTGTTCCGGAACTGCTGGTGCCGCCCCTGGCGGAACTGGAGGAGGCTGTGGACAATATTCTGCCCAGTGAGGCCTTTGTAAAGGATATGGACCGGGTGGGCCGGGAATTCGTGGGACGCCCCACGCCTCTTTATCCCTGCCGCAACCTCTCAGGGGAGCTGGGCTTTGATGTGTATCTGAAAAGAGAGGATCTGGCCCATACCGGGGCGCACAAGATCAACAACACCGTGGGACAGGCCCTGCTGGCCAGGCATATGGGCAAGAGGTGCCTGCTGGCGGAGACCGGGGCCGGACAGCACGGGGTGGCCACAGCTACGGCAGCGGCCATGCTGGGTCTGGACTGCATAGTCTTCATGGGTGCCTTGGATGTACAGCGCCAGAGCATCAACGTGCACCGCATGGAGCTCATGGGGGCCAAAGTGGAGCCCGTGGAAAGCGGCACCAGGACCCTCAAGGACGCCATCAACGCGGCCCTTCGGTACTGGATAGCGCATCAGTCGGATACACACTACTGCCTGGGCTCTGCTGTGGGTCCGCATCCTTTTCCGCTGCTGGTGCGTAAGCTGCAGTCAGTAATCGGCCGGGAATCTAGGCAGCAGATGCTGGAGCAGACCGGAAACCTGCCGGATACTGTTGTGGCCTGTGTGGGCGGCGGGTCCAACGCCATCGGCATGTTTCACCCTTTTGTGGAAGACCGGCAGGTAGAGCTGGTGGGCGTGGAAGCCGGGGGCAGGGGTGGTCCTGAGGATTATCACTCCGCAACGATTTCCAGGGGTACCCCCGGGGTGCTGCACGGCACGCATACTTTTCTGCTGCAAAGCACAGAGGGCCAGATCCTGCCCTCGCACTCCGTGGCTCCCGGGCTGGATTATCCCGGGGTAGGACCGGAGCACTCCTTTTTAAAGGACAGCAGCAGGGCCAGGTACGAAGTTATTCATGACCGCGAGGCCCTGAAGGCTTTTAATCTTCTGTCCCGCAAGGAAGGCATCATCCCGGCCCTGGAAAGCGCCCACGCCGTGGCCTGGGCAGTGGAAAACAAAGAGTCCATCAAGCAGGGCAGCAAGGTCCTGATCAACCTTTCGGGAAGAGGGGACAAGGATCTGGATATTGTCAGGGATTCAGGGATATAAGGGATTTGGGGATTGAGGGATTGAGGAATTTAGGAATTCAGGAATTGAAGAAGTGCTGAAGGCGGAAGAACGCTGCAGGACAGTTTTTCAGGTGTAGGAACCTAATTACGAGGAAGTAGTACAATGCATCATGACAATATATTGACCAGAAAGATACAGGGGGCTGTGGACAGTGGTCGAAAGGCCCTGATACCGTTTGTGCCGGCCGGTTTTCCCAGCAGGGAAAGGTTCTGGGATGTGATTCTGGAACTGGACGATCAGGGCGCGGATGTCATAGAAATAGGAGTGCCTTTTTCAGATCCTGTGGCAGACGGTCCGGTGGTTGAAAAGGCCTCCATCCGTTGCCTGGAGCAGGGGGTGAACCTGGACTGGATTTTCGAAGGTCTGGCCAGGCATAGAAAAGACATTCAGGCCGGGCTGGTTTTCATGGGATACTTTAATCCTTTTCTGCAGTACGGAGTCGAAAGGCTGTCTGGTGCCTGCAAAGAAGCCGGGGTGAGCGGGCTGATTATACCGGATCTGATTCTGGAGGAAGCAAGGCCTTACAAGGAAGTTCTGGAAGAAAACAACCTGGCCTACATACCCCTGGTGGGGCTGAATACATCAATAGAGAGGCTTCAGGAATACGCCAGACTGTGTCCGGCTTTTGTCTACGTGGTGTCTGTTATGGGTATTACCGGGACAAAGTCCGGTTCAATGCAGGTTCTGGGTGATAAGCTGCGTCAGGTGCAGGACACTTTTGAATGTCCTGTGGCCCTGGGCTTCGGCATCAGTTCCAAGGATCAGTTGGAATCCATTGAGGAACACGTGGATGCCGTGGTTTTCGGCAGCGCCCTGATCAATCATCTGGATGAGGGCAAAAGCCCCCGGGAGTTTATGGCTGGATGGTAGGTGCTTGGGGCGTTTAGTCAGAGAGTAAGAGCAAAGACAAAGTATGCTGCATAGTTGCAGTAAGTTACATCATACAACTTAAAAACGGAGAAAAGTCATGAGTAAAGATCAGTTGCCTAAAAATTATCAGATGATGCAGGAACAGCATCCCGGATTTATCAAGGCCGTGGCAGAGCTGGGTAATGCCGTACGCCAGGAGGGACCTTTGGATGAAAAAAGTGTTGAACTTATTCAGTTGTCTGCTGCAGCAGCCCTGAAGCTTGAAGGCGCGGTACACAGTCATGCCCGCAGGGCTCTTAAGGCCGGGGCCACCCCGGAGGAGCTTCGCCAGACCCTGATAGTGCTGACTTCCACCACGGGTTTTCCCACTGTGGCTTCTGCCATGAGCTGGGTAAGGGATGTCACCGGGGAGTAGGCGGGTTTTTCAAATATCAACAATTAACTGACAACTTTTAACTCTCAAGTTCTGGAGGTTATGCATGCAAAAGCCGGTGGTGTTTGATTGTCGAAATGCAGATGATGTTACCAGGGCGGTTAAAGAACACGACATCAGTTTTGTGCAGTTCTGGTTCGTGGATGTTCTGGGCAATCTCAAAAGTTTTCAGGTTACCCCCAGCGAGCTGGATGAGGCCTTTGAAGAAGGTATGGGTTTTGACGGCTCTTCCATCGAGGGGTTCTCCAGGATCCATGAAAGCGACATGCTGGCTTATCCAGATCCGACAACTTTTCAGATTGTTTCCTGGCGTCCCATGGAACGACCTGTGGCCCGCATGTTCTGCGACATAAAGAACCCCGACGGCAGCCCCTATGAAGGCGACAGCAGGTACGTCCTCAAGAGGATCCTGGGTAAAGCTGCTGAAGACGGGTACAGCTTTTACGTAGGCCCGGAACTGGAATTCTTTCTTTTTGAGAGCTCCAGGGAGCCCAAGACCCTGGACTTCGGTGGCTACTTTGATGCACCGCCTCTGGACCTGGCCAATGACATCCGCAGGGATATCATAAATGCCCTGATAAACATGGGCATTGTTGTAGAGTACAGTCACCACGAGGTGGCCCCCAGCCAGCACGAGATCGATCTGCGCTACCAGGAAGCTCTGAAGATGGCTGATACCGCGGTCACCTACCGGGTCATCGCCAAGGAAGTGGCCAGACGTCACGGCTGCTACGCCACCTTTATGCCCAAGCCCCTTTTCGGGGAAAACGGCAGCGGCATGCATGTGCACCAGTCCCTTTTCAAGAATGGCAGAAACGTGTTTTACGATCCTGATGCCCCGGACAATCTGAGCAAGGAATGCAGAAATTACATCAGCGGTCTTCTGGAGCATGCCAACGAGATAACAGCTGTGTGCAATCAGTGGGTCAATTCCTACAAGAGGCTGGTGCCGGGATATGAGGCTCCTGTTTACGTGGCCTGGGCCAGGCGTAACCGCTCATCCCTGGTGCGGGTACCCATGTACAAGCCGGGCAAGGAAAAGGCCACCCGGGTGGAGCTCAGATCTCCGGACCCGGCCTGCAATCCTTACCTGGCCTTCGCCTGCATGCTGGCCTCGGGGCTCAAGGGTATGGAAAAGAAGTATCCCCTGCCCGAGGCGGTGGAAGAAGATATCTTTGAGATGAACGAGGAAGAAAGAAAGAAGCACAACATCCCCAGCCTGCCCGGAAGCCTTTTCGAGGCGGTGGAGGTTCTGGAAAAAAGCGCAGTGGTCAGGCAGGCCCTGGGCGAGCACATATTCAACAATTTCATCGCCAACAAGAAAATCGAATGGAATAACTACCGCATACAGGTGACTGAGTATGAGCTGAAAAAGTACCTGCCGCTTCTTTAAATCCGTCAGTCGCGTCAGGGCGGACAACAACTCATGTAAATCAGGTTGGGCAGATGCAAGATGTTTTCTGGTGGTTATCCCAGCACATTTATTGCCTGTTCTTTTTGCGACAAAAGTTTTGAATCAGAGCCTGTCGCAGCGTATGTTGCCCAGGTCTTCCTCCATACGGTCGTCGATGTTCTGGGCTGCTTCGTTTAAATTGAAACAACTATTGCACACCCGGCAATAGAGATAAATCCTGGTTCAAGTGCGCTTTATACGGTAGTTTTCAGGACCGTGGCTGCAGATGGACTTGACCTTGAAACTGGAATCCATAACTTATCCTTTAGGTTGAGGTGGTTCTTGAAGCAAGCGCAATACATATATCCAAGGTTTAATGCGGTCAACCGTCTGTGTTGCAGTTAGAACTATAAGGATGCTGTAACATTATGAAAAATATGGACAAGTTTGCAGAAAATCTCATGGATGAAACCCTGAAAGAGGCGGCGGAGACCTTTTTCGGGAAACGCAGGGAACTGGAAGACGACCTGGAGTTTCTGCAGCAGCAGGCAGAGGAGCTGCAGAGACAGGCCAGGGGCATTGAAGGCATTGTTACCCGTCTGAACCATGTCCTTGGTCGAGGCAGTGCTGCCCAAGAGTTCTGGACCGGCCTGGACAGCAGTGAACTGGCCGGGGTCCCGGCAGACTGGGAGCATGATGTGGCCCTGCCACGGGCCTGGACCAGAAGGGGCAGGTTTCTCGGCTTAGTGCGCAGTCTGTATATGCAGCTTGCAGAGAGAATAGACGTCTACACCCATGGCCGATATGTCGAGGACAAGGAAGTAGCGGGCAAAAAACAGCTTACCACCAATCTGAAATCGGTCACGGATTTTGCCGAGAGCATCAATGCAGCCATTAGAGAGATAAACGCCTGCAATCGTCCGGACGATGTCATGGCCTTTGCCAGGAGTATGGATGTGGAAGGCGGCCAGAAGAGAAAGCTGGCAGGCAGTGACCTGACTTATAACTTTGACCAGGATCTGTGCTTCAAGGAGCTGAGCATTGATGACCTGGGCCTGGCAAAGTATCCGGAACTTTCCACAGACCGTCAGTCCATGCAGAAAGTGGATGCCCTGGCCAAAGATATTTATTCCAGGTACAAGAAAGAGATAAAAGATGTCCTGGATGAGATATATGGTTGATTTTCGGGATTGGGGAATTGGGGAGCATGGAGCATGGGGCATGGGGCATGGGGCATGGGGCATAGGGCATGGAGCATAGGGCATGGAGCATAGAGCATAGGGCATGGAGCATGGAGCATGGAGCATGGAGAGAAGAAAGGATCAATGCTGAATGGGAATTTAGGGATTGGGGAATTGGGAAGTTCAGGGATTGAAGAATTGGGGGATAAAAGAAATGCGTGATGATACTTCCGGTTTGACTCTGCTGGGTAAAACGAGGCCCGAATATCCTTCCAGGGTTGATCCCGGAGTTCTGGAGACCTTTGCCAATAAATTTGCGGAAAGGGACTACGAAGTGGTTATGGTCACGGATGAGTTCACTTCCCTTTGCCCGGTTACAGGACAGCCGGACTACGGGACCATTGAACTCAGATACGTGCCGGGAAAGGAGTGCATCGAGTCCAAATCCCTCAAATATTATCTTTTCAGCTACCGTCAGGAACCTACTTTTATGGAGACTGTGGTCAATCGCATCCTGGATGACCTGGTTCAGGCCTGCAGCCCCAGGCAGATGAAAGTTGTGGGCCGCTTCAAGGCCAGGGGCGGCATAGCCATCGATGTTTCCGCACAGTACCGCCGGGAAGATCAGCCGTCTTGAGCTCAAGCTGTTTTCAGCCCTGCCGGATACACCTGCAAAAAAGACAAAATTTATCCAGCAATTGATACCCAAAGGAAACATTTCTATCGCAATGCAGTCTTGTGATCCAGTAATTATCGGAGTTGATACCGGGGGGACTTTTACGGATTTTATATATCATTTAGGCGGTGCCTGGGTAGTGCACAAGACCCTGTCCACCCCGGATGATCCTTCAAGGGCTGTACTTGAGGGACTGGAGCACATTGCCCCTGAGGGCAGGACCCGCCCGGTTGAATCCCACTCTGTGGGGCCGCCTGGGGCGGCATTGGGCCGGGTAAAGGTAGTGCACGGCTCCACCGTGGCCACCAATGCTGTCCTGGAGCGAAAAGGGGTCAGGACCGCCATAATCACCAATGCCGGCTTTGAAGACGTAATAGAAATCGGTCGCCAGAACAGGGACCAGCTCTACAATCTCTTTTACCGCAGACCACAGACCGTGGTTCCCCCAGGCCTCAGGTTCGGCCTCCCCGCCCGCATGGATGCATCAGGAAAAGAAATCCAGCCCATGGACCTGGAGGTTTTGTCCAGCATCAAGAAACGCCTCAAAGAATTGCAGGTACAGTCCGTGGCTGTCTGTTTGCTTTTTTCCTATCTCAACCCGGAGCATGAGCAGATGGTTTACCGGGAACTGGCTGACCTGAACATACCTGTTTCCCTGTCTCACTGCATACTCCCGGAATTCAGAGAATTTGAGCGCCTGTCCACAACAGTTGTCAATGCCTACGTGGCACCGAAGATGTCCGGGTATCTGCAGCGCATACAGGACAGGCTGCACCCGGCTCCTCTGCGTATCATGCAGTCCAACGGAGGCAGTATTTCTGCGGCTCAGGCCATGCAGGAGCCCGTGCGGACCATCCTTTCGGGACCGGCCGGGGGAGTGGTGGGAGCAGTGGAGACAGCAAAAAGGGCCGGCTTGGAGAAAATCATCACCCTGGACATGGGCGGTACTTCCACGGATGTATGCCTCATGGACAAGGCCCTGCCCCTTTCCACGGAAACCTGCCTTTCAGGTTTTCCCCTGAAGGTGCCCATGCTGGATATTCATACCGTGGGGGCAGGGGGCGGTTCCATAGCCAGGCTGGATGCCGGCGGGGCCCTGAAGGTGGGGCCTGAAAGCGCCGGGTCGGACCCAGGCCCCATATGTTACGGCCGTGGAAGTGAGATCACGGTGACGGATGCGCACCTGTTTCTGGGGCGTCTTCAGGCGGACAGATTTCTGGGTGGGGGGATGACCCTGGACAGAAAAAGCCTGGACGCGGCCTTTGAAGAACTTTCCGGCCGGGCCGGGCTGGAGCCCATGGATCTGGCTCAGGGGGTTCTGTCAGTGGCGGACACCAGTATGGAACGGGCCATAAGGGTCATTTCCGTGGAAAAGGGATTTGATCCCAGGGAATTCACCCTGGTATCCTTTGGCGGAGCAGGGGGGCTGCACTGCGCAGAGCTGGCCCGCATGCTGTCCATGCCCAGGGTGCTTGTACCGGCCAACCCCGGGGTGCTCTCGGCCATGGGCATGGTCCTGGCTGACGTCATCAGGGATTATTCCCGGACAGTGATGCTGGGACACGGGAAGGCTACCCACGGCCGCCTGCAGAAACTCTTCGGCCCCCTGGAAGAGCAGGCCCGGGAGGAAATGCTGCAGGAGGGTTTTAATGAAGACAGCTTAAGTCTGCACAGGTCCCTGGATATGCGCTACCAGGGACAGTCTTTTGAAATAATGGTGCCCTGGCGTATGGGGCAGGACCCCGGGGATGGATTTGAAGAGCTGCACCGGCAGAAGTATGGCTATATCCATCAGGGAAGGGATATGGAGGTTGTAAGTTTGAGACTAAGGGCCGCCGGAACTCCTGCAAAGCCCGCCCTGCAGCCCTCTACCCCAGGGGATGAGCAGGTTTCGGACAAGGCTTTTTATGGACAGACCCAGCTCTATTTTGAAGGTGGATTTATTTCCGCCCCTGTCCTGGACCGGAATGAACTTTTGCCGGGCAATGGATTTGCAGGCCCGGCAGTGATCACCGAGTACACTTCTACAGTGTTTGTCCCGCCCTTTGCCCGGGCAAGGGTGGATAACTGGGGCAACATAGTTCTTGATATCCTGGATGCAGATTAACCCCATGAAAAAATTCAGATTATTACCATGACCATAAACCCCATACTTCTGGAGGTCTTCAAGAACCGCTTCTCCTCCATCTGCGAGGAGATGGGCATGGTTTTGACCCGGACGGCCTTTTCCTCCAACATCAAGGAACGCAGGGACCTGTCCTGTGCGGTGTTTTCCCCGCAGGCGGAGATGATAGCCCAGGCCGCGCATATACCTGTGCATCTGGGGTCCATGCCCCTGTCCGTGCAGGCGGCAGTTCAGGACACAGAGCTGGACGAGATTCAACAAGGCGATATGGTCATGCTGAACGACCCCTTCCAGGGTGGAACCCACCTGCCGGATATAACCCTGGTGGCTCCGGTGTTCGCCGGGGGGGACAGGCCTCTTTTCTTCGTGGCCAACAGGGCGCATCACAGTGATATAGGCGGCATGTCCCCGGGCTCCATGCCCCTTTCAACCTCTCTGTACCAGGAAGGCGTGATTATCCCTCCGGTGAAGATCATGCGCCGGGGCAGGATGGAAAAACAAATCTTCAGGCTGCTTTTGAAAAACGTGCGCACTCCAGGGGAGCGGGAGGGAGACCTTTCCGCCCAGGTCATGGCCAATTTTACCGGCATCGCCAGGCTGGAAGAGATCATTGACAGGTACGGGCCGGAACTGGTGCACAACTATGGCCAGGCCCTTATTGATTACTCGGAAAGAATGATGCAGGAGACCATTTCCTCCATTCCTGACGGTACTTACCGGTTTGAGGATTGTCTGGACGATGACGGGCAGGGCGCTGCCGGGATTCCTTTAAGACTGGAACTAAGTGTTCAAGGCAGCACCGCCGGCCTGGATTTTACCGCCAGTGCGGACCAGGTCACAGGCTCGGTGAATGCGGTCCGGGCCATCACCATGTCCTGTGCCCTGTACGTGCTTCGTTGCCTGGTCAACGAGGATATCTTGGCCAACAGCGGGTGCTTGAGGCCGGTTAAGGTGCATACCAGGCCGGGATCAGTCTTAGATGCGCTGCACCCGGGGGCGGTGGCCGGGGGCAATGTGGAGACTTCCCAGCGCATCGTGGACGTTATCCTGGGAGCCTTGTCCAGGGCAATCCCGGAAAGGATTCCTGCTGCTTCCCAGGGCACCATGAACAACGTGACCATAGGCGGAGTGGACCCCCGCTCGGGCAGGGCCTTTACCTATTACGAGACCCTGGCCGGCGGAATGGGGGCCTCCTGCAGGCATCACGGGGAAAGCGGGGTGCATTCGCACATGACCAACACCCTGAACACCCCGGTAGAGGCCCTGGAACATACTTATCCGTTCCGGGTGCTTGCATATGGTCTGCGCACGGGCTCTGGCGGAAGGGGCAGATTCTGCGGAGGTCAGGGCATTTACAGGCATATGCAGGTGCTTGTCCCCTGCGAGGTCACGGTGCTTTCGGACAGAAGAAGGACTGGTCCTTACGGACTCAAGGATGGCCGGCAGGGAATGCCCGGGGAAAACCGGGTCCGGCTGGATGGCCAGTGGCATTCCCGGCCGGGCAAGTTCAGAGAAGTATTAAGCACAGGTGATGAGTTGATTATCAGCACTCCGGGCGGCGGCGGTTATGGTGCTGCAGAAGACTGATTCCTAAGGATTCTTGCCCGCATCTTTACTTTATATATTCGTGCAGATAACATGAACAGCATGCCATTAGATATTACATCTCTTAAAAATCAGGTACAACTCAACTGTCATATATCGGATGCCAATTACAGCGGTACTTTTTCCCTGTGCATGCTCCTTTTGCGCCTGCGTAACCTGTATAAATGGGAAGTGGATATGCCTCCCTGGCAGGAGCCGCATCAGGGAGATCTTCTGCAATGGGTGGAAGACCGCGAAAACATGTGGCTGGACCTGGAAGGCAGATCCCCTGAACCTTTGATGGTAGAGGGAGAGAACCTGGACAGCCTGGAACCCTCACAGGTCAATGCCCTGCTTGCAGGTTCTGACCTGCACTACGGCGCGGGTCTGGTGACCGGGATGAAGCCGAGCTATTTCCTGGGACGTGTGGCCAGAAAGCACGAACAGGAAGGCATGACCGTATGTATTGTGGACCAGGAGCTGGCCAGGGATATTTTCAGCGTGCCCCTCATGCGCCAGGGAAACCTGATAATCGGCAGAAGACGGTCCATGGCCACTCTTCTCTGGGACGAAATTCTGGAGCTTCGGGCTTCTTCGGCCAGGGCGCTGGCCTTTGCCTTTGACTGCCACGGGATCAACCTGCACAGGCTGCGCAGGCAGCCGGGGAGTTATCAGGACGGTTTTTTAAGGGTCTGCGATGCAGAACTGCAAACCTGGGTCTATCACGAAATAGGCGAATCCTTAGTGGATGTTTTTCCCGGGGATTTATGGCAGCGTATCGTCTCGGAGCAGGCCGGGACTCTGGTAGAGTTTTTCGCCCGTACAGTGCGGGATATATTGGCTGATACCTGCCGGGGAGGTCTGCTGGATCATGTCATTAAAGAGCGCAGGAGTTCTTCCCTGGGATTTTATGCTGCTTTGACCAGGCCGCTTTCCAGGATTCTTTATCCCGAGATTGTCCCGGCTGTGCAGGATTTTATGCAAAATCCCAGGTGGGAAAAAATTGAAGAGGTGCGAACAGCCGGCTACAAGCGCGGCCGGGAGCTGGCCCTGAACCTGATGGATGTTTATGAGCACTGCAGGCAGGAGGACCAGGAACGGGCCGGAAACCAGGTGATGGACAGAGTTATCCGTCCCCTGGGCATAGTAGATTCTCTGGAAGACGAGAACCCGGCGTAAAGTCCCGCCCTGGCCTGAACCTTCCGGGAGTAACCATTCAGGGGGTCCTCGGTGGTGATTACTGGCACAAGGCCTGGGGACTGTCCCTCGCTAAGTACCGGCTGTGCTGGTACACAAAACTTCGCGTCTGTAATTTTTGTAATTGTGCGTAAAAGGTGTCGCGGGGACTGTTCCCCGGTCACGCCAGAGGCGTGATTCCGGCATCCCCTGAATGGTTAACTTCCGGGATTTATTTTTCAAGTACGCCTATTTCCTGAAGGGCTTTTTCAACTTTTTCTCTGGAAATGGGTTTTGAAAGGTAGGCATCAGCCTGGCCCTGGAAAAATGCAGTGGTTACATTTTTGGTGTCTGAAAGGGCAGTGGTCATGACCGCCTTTACTTCCTGGCCGATGGGAACCTGCTGTTCGGATTCAATCTCACGGATTTTTTTCAGGGCACTTTGTCCATCCATAACAGGCATCATTATATCCATAAAAACCATGTCGTAAGGCTGTCCCTGTTTAATAGCCCCTGCGAACAGGTCCAGGGCCTCGTGGCCGTTTTCAGCAGTATCGCACTGGCTGTAATGGGACAGAATTTTGACCAGGATCATCCTGCTGGTGATATCGTCTTCAACTACTAATGTACGCATGTATTCCCCCAAAAAGTTCTCATTTCAACCATTGGCCGATTATATTTTGCCTGTTTAATGGAAAGATTCAGACTAGTCAATCTTGCAGAAGTCAGAGGTCAGAAGTCAGAGGTCAGTAGCCAGAGGTCAGAAGTCAGAGATCAGGCGTCAGAAGTCAGAGGGCAGAGGTTTGAGGGCAGGGAATCAAATAAGCCTTAATCCATAATCCACAATTCTCATTCCAGGTTTATGCAGGTTTTTAAACTAAAAGATATTTTGCCTTCCAAAGTCGCTGGTTCCTTTGCCGGAATGCCGGACTTCAGTGCCTGTTTTCAGCGCAGCTGGAGGGAATTCAGGGTCTTTGATCTTGAGACATGTGCCTCCAGCTTAGACACGGCCTGGGAGCTCATGGACCAAGGCGGAATGCTTGCCGGGGACAGTGTCCTTTGCCTGGAGCAGACCGGCGGCAGGGGGCGGATGCGCAGACGCTGGTCTTCCCCAAGGGGCAACATTTATGCCGCCCTTAAGCTGCCCGTCCCTGATTCTACGGAAATGAACAGGATGCTCAGTATTATTACCGGCTATTCGTTTCAGCGGGCGCTCATGGCCCGGGGCATTGAGGTCTTTCTCAAGTGGCCCAACGACCTGGTGGTAAATTCAGGCAAGGCCGGGGGGATACTCATTGAGGAAAAACGCGGCGGCATACTGGCCGGGATAGGCCTGAATCTGAAGTCACTGCCGGACTCCAGAGAGCTGAGGACAGGCAGGCTTATGGATCCTGTGCACCTGTCCGGGGCCTGGCCGGAAGCAGATCCCCGCACGGCCTGGGCCGAGCTTGTGTATCTGGGACAATTCTGGTATGATAATATATTGTGCAATTATTCATTAATTGACTTTATTAGTGAAGTTAAGCCATATTTGTGGCTTGTGAATCAAATGGTCAGGGTGGAACAGGACCAGATCGTCCTGGAAGGCCGCCTGAAGGGGATAGATGAAAGCGGAGGCATCATCCTGGACTGTGCAGGGCATCATAAGCATATCCAGACAGGCACTCTCCTTTCGTGACTGTCATCTGTTAACGGATATATATCCAAGCAAATAAAGGAAAACAGAGTTATGGAAATTAAGAGTTTTGAGCAAGTAGTCAAGGAGCTGGAAGGCCAGAAAATCCTGGTGGCCAACCGGGGTATTCCGGCCAGGCGCATTGCCAGGTCCATACGGGAGGTTTTCAACGCCGTTCCTGTGATGACCGCAACTGACGTGGACAAGACTGCACCGTTTACCTCGGGAGCGCAGGAACTGCTTCTGCTGGGAGAAGATTCCAGGGCCTACCTGGATATGAAAAAGATTATCTCCAAGGCCAAGGCCATGGGGGTAATAGCCATACATCCAGGCTGGGGATTTATTTCCGAGGATTTCTCCTTTCCTTCTCAGTGCCGCAAGTCCGGGCTGGTATTCATCGGACCCGAAGACAGACCCATGGAAATCCTGGGCAACAAGGTGGCGGTGCGGGATCTGGCCAAAAGGGTGGACGTGCCCGTGGTGCCCGGCTCAGAAGGTGCCGTCACCGTGGAACAGGCCCTGGATATGGCTTATGAGATCGGTTTTCCGGTGATGCTCAAGGCCGAAGGCGGCGGCGGGGGCCGCGGAATTTACGAGGTCTTCAGGGAAGAAGAGCTGGAAAGGGCCTATGCCAAGGCCTCGGCCCTGGCCCAGGCTTCATTCGGCAATCCCCGGCTGTACGTGGAAAAGCTTTTGACCTCTGTGCGCCATATCGAGATCCAGGTGGCTGCAGACAGGCACGGCAATGTGTTTGCCTTTGACGAACGTGATTGCACCCTGCAGCGCAACCATCAGAAGCTGGTGGAGATCACCCCTTCGCCCTGGCCGGTGATGAATGAGGATCTGAGGGCAAAGCTCAAGGAGTATTCCCGCAGGCTGGTTAGCGAAGTTGGATATCATTCCCTGTGTACAGTGGAATTTCTGGTGGACCGCGAGGGTAATCCCTATCTCATCGAGGTCAATACCCGGCTGCAGGTGGAGCACGGCATCACCGAATGCCGTTACGGCGTGGATCTGGTGGAAGAGCAGATAGCCATGGCCTTCGGCTCGGAGCTTCGCTTCAACGACAAGGACACCCTGCCCAACAACCACTCCATGCAGGTGCGCATCAACTGCGAGGATCCCCAGCAGGATTTTGCTCCCAATGCCGGGCTCATTACCAGATACCAGTCCCCCGGCGGACAGGGCGTGCGCGTGGATTCATGCATAAGTGCCGGGTATCACTTCCCTTCTCAGTATGATTCAGCAGCAGCACTGCTCATTGTCTACGGCAGGACCTGGAACAAAATCGTGGGCACCATGGAAAGAGCTCTCAATGAATACATAGTAGGGGGACTTAAAACCACCATTCCTTTTCATCGCCGGGTTATGGCCAATGCCCAGTTTCGAAGCGGCGAGTATGATACCAACTTTGTGGGCCAGACCCCGGAACTTATGGTTTACCGGGACCGGGAGCCGGAGGCCCTGCGCCTGTCCAAGCTGGTGGCGGAGATATCCGCCAGGGGATACAATCCCCACGTGGAACTGGGGGAGTACCGGGGAGTACATGACAAGAGACTGGGGCGTATACAACCGGTGCTGCCGTCTCTAAAACACGACGACTACCAGTATCCATACCCCAGGGGAGACAGGGATGCGGTTCTGGACTATATCCGGGACAGCGATCATATTCATTTCACTGATACCACCACCAGGGATATAACCCAGTCCAATTCAGGCAACAGGTTCCGCCTGGCCGAGGACAGGCTCATCGGTCCCTACCTGGACAGGTGCGGGTTCTTTTCCCTGGAAAACGGGGGAGGAGCGCACTTTCACGTGGCCATGATGGCCAACATGACCTATCCTTTCAGCGAGGCCAGGGAGTGGAACCATTTCGCCCCCAACACCCTGAAGCAGATACTTATCCGTTCCACCAACGTCCTGGGATACAAGCCCCAGCCCAAGAATATCATGCGCCTCACAGGAGAGATGATCTGCGAAGACTACGACGTTATCCGCTGCTTTGATTTTCTGAACCACATCGACAATATGCTGCCCTTTGCCCAGGTGGCCATGAGTCATAAGAAAAATATATTTGAACCGGCCATCTCCCTTTCCTATGCCCAGGGATTCGACATCAAGCACTACATGGGAGTGGTGGACGAGATAGTAAACCTCATGAGCAGGGCTACGGCCATGGCCCATGACAAGGTCCTCAAGAAATTCATCCTGGGACTAAAAGACATGGCCGGTGTCTGTCCCCCCTGGTTCATCAGGGAACTGGTAAGCAAGATACGCACCAAATATCCCGAGCTTATTGTACACTACCACCGCCATTACACGGACGGACTGTTTGTGCCTGCTGTGGCCGAAGCAGCCAGGGCTGGGGCGCATATAGTGGATACAGGTATAGGGGCATCGGTTCGCTGGTACGGCCAGGGCGAAGTTCTGTCCACTGCAGCCTATATCGAAGAGCTGGGCATGAAAACCAACCTGAACAAGGATATGATCCGTCAGTGCGGCTTTGTCTTAAAGCAGATCATGCCCTATTACGACAAATATACAGCCCCTTATTTCCAGGGAATAGACTACGATGTTGTCGAGCACGGCATGCCCGGAGGAGCCACGTCCTCGTCCCAGGAAGGGGCCATGAAGCAGGGCTATATTCACCTTCTGCCCTATATGCTTCGTTTCCTGGCCGGGATCCGCAAGATAGTGCGCTATCACGACGTTACCCCGGGATCGCAGATTACCTGGAATACGGCTTTTTTGAGTATTTCCAATGTATACAAGGAGAAAGGGGACAAAGGGGTCAGGCATCTGCTTGAGGTCCTGGACAAGGTGGTCAGCACCCCGGAGAAGGAGCTCGATGAACAGACAAAAGAAGACAGGCTGGAGATATACAAACATTCCAACGATGCCTTTAGAAACCTGCTCCTGGGCAAATTCGGGCGACTGCCCCAGGGATTTCCACCGGACTGGGTGTATGAGAGCGCTTTCGGGGAAAACTACCGCGATGCCATCGCCTCCAGGACCGAGGACTCCCCTCTGGCAAACCTGGAAGACATTGACGTTTCTAAGGAGGAAAACAACCTGTACACCAATATCGGGCGTATACCAACCCGGGAAGAGCTTGTACTTTACCTGAACCACCCTGGAGATGCCCTGAAGAACATCCAGCTCAAATGCGAATACGGCGACCCCAACCAGCTGCCCCTGGATGTCTGGTTTGAAGGCCTGCTTCCGGGGAATGAGATCTTCTTCGAAGATACCAACGGCATGCCGCATTTTCTGGCTGTTCTGGACATTTCCGCGCCGGACATCAACGGTATGAGCGTGGTGCGTTATTCACTGGATTCGGAGTTTTTCTCCCACCAGGTAAAGGTCAAGGAAGGCATGGGAGCAGCCCTGGATGCTCTGGAAATGGCTGATTCAAGGGATCCAAACCAGGTGGGGTCTCCCAGTACCGGCGATTTGTGGGTGATGCACGTCAAGCCCGGAGACAAGGTCAAAAAAGGTGAAGAACTGTTCAATATCTCCATCATGAAGCAGGAAAAGGCTGTTCTCTCGCCTGTGGACGGGGTGGTCAAGAGAGTGCTCAAGTTCGCTGATTTTCAGGGGGACAAGAAGATGGTTCCGGTAAAGGAAGGCGAGCTGCTGGTGGAACTGGGGCCTGTACCCTCCACCTGCCCCGGGTGCGGTGATCATATTATGCTGGATGATTGCAAGTTCTGCCCTGAATGCGGCCAGAGGCTGTAGCTGGCATCCACCTGGAAAGCCCGTCTTTCCGGGTGTAAACTTGCTGGTTGACTTGGAGGCTTGGAACAAGATAGCAAGCAGTATGAGTTCAATGCTCAAGTGCAGGTCAAATCAGTTTCATGGCCTTAACTGTTCACTATCTGCAGAAGCTGAACAATCCAAGCGTCAAGCTGCAAAGTCCGCTGACCATGGTGCATAGTTACTCATGGTCAAGAGCTGCTGTTTTTTGTAATATAATTCAGCCTTCAAGTTCCTGTTTTTCTGTATTTTTGTCCAAGTCGGACCTGGCAGGTTCTTTTTTTATAAAATTGCGGCGAAAAGACCATGGGCCGGTAAAGCGGATGTTTGATCAATTGTCCGTTTTTCCAGCTGGTTGATCCCGCAAGAAAGCATTATTTCAAAGGAGATCAAGGAATGGCAAAAACCGGTAAAGAGCAAAAGCCCGGCGAAGAGGCCCAGGAAAGCAAACAGGAAGCCAAAGCTTCCAAGCAGAAGAGCAGGTTTGATTCCCTCAAATCCAAACTGGTCCTGAAGGCCAGCGAAATCATGGAGATGGGTGTTGAGGCCGAACTTCTTGTGGGCGGAAAGAACTTTAATACCGCCATCATCAACACCATCGAAAACATACGGGCTCCTCAGTTCAGGGCCATATCGGCCACAGCCTTTCACAAACTTCTTGATGAAACCAAGGTTAACGCAGCGGCAATCAGGGCCTCGGTGGACAAGGAGTACGATGTCATCGACTGGAAGGACCAGGCCATCAACGATGATCCGGACTTTTTGAAAAAGCTGGTTCGAAAGCTTGCCGTCCAGGTGAAAAGAACCCCGCAGAAGAAAGACAGCACTTTTATCAGGCTGCGTACCTTTATAAATAATGTCGTGGAGGGTTTTGCCGTCTCTCCCGAAGGTATTGACCAGCTGCGCAAGAGGTCTGTCCTGGTACAGACAGCCATCTTGAGCGTGGATCTGCCCAAAGAGGTTGAAGAGGCTGTCCGGCAGGCATACACAGGGATCTGCAAGGAAGTGGGACAGGATAACGTGCCGGTGGCTGTAAGGTCTTCTGCTGCAGGGGAAGACAGCCGCAAAAAGGCCTTTGCCGGTCTGCAGGACACCTATTTAAATATTGTCAGTGAAAGCAGTGCCGTGGAAGCATATCACTGGGACTGCGCCTCGGCCTACAATCTGCGCAGCATGACCTACCGCAGGGAAGCCATCCTGGATGCAGTGGCCAAGGCTGAATCCACCGGCGATGATTCCATAGCCTCCAAGGCCAAGGAAGAGTGGTCCATAGAAAACACTTCCCTGTCCGTTTGCATCATGCGCATGATCAATCCCGTCATATCCGGTACAGCCTTCAGCGCAGACACCGCCACCGGCTGTCAGGGAACAGACCGCAAGGACCTGGTATCCATTGATGCCAGTTACGGGCTGGGGGAAGCGGTGGTAAGCGGCATGGTCACCCCGGACAAATTTTACGTGTTCCAGCGCGACGACGGAGAAGAGGTCGTTATCCGGCATATGGGCTTCAAGGACAAAAAGATAGTTTATGATGAGACCGGAGTAGGGACCGTGGTGCAGAAGGTCCCAGAAGACCTGGTCACCCGCTGGTCCCTGTCCCTGGCCCAGGCCGAAATCGTGGCCAAGGGAGTGCGGGCCATCAGCAAGGCCTACGAAGGCATGATCATGGACACCGAGTTCTGCATCGACGCCTGGGACCGCCTGTGGTTCGTGCAGGCCAGGCCAGAGACCAGGTGGAACGAAGAACTGGAAAAGCATCCCAATACCATCTTCATGCGGCGCATGGAGGCGAATAAAAATGCCATCGCCAATGCAGAGATAATCCTCGAAGGCAACGGCGCTTCCAGGGGGGCTGGACAGGGCACTGTCAAGTTTCTGCGCTCCGCTCTGGAACTGAACAAGATAAACAAGGGCGATATCCTGGCTGCGGAACGTACCGATCCGGATATGGTCCCCGGCATGCGTGTTGCATCTGGGATTCTGGCTGATGCCGGAGGAGACACAAGTCACGCAGCCATCACATCCAGGGAGCTGGGTATTCCGGCTATTATCGGCATCAAGAGGCTGGAGGCCCTGCGGGCCCTGGACGGCCAGGAGGTGACCGTAGACGGCTCAAGGGGGCTTGTCTACCGCGGCCTGGTACCCCTGGAAGAGGTGGGCGGCGAGATAGACGTGGGCAAGTTGCCGGCCACCAAGACCAAGGTAGGCCTTATTCTTGCCGATGTGGGTCAGGCCCTGTTTTTGTCCAGGCTGCGCCGCATGCCTGATTTTGAAGTGGGGCTTCTGCGGGCGGAATTCATGCTGGCCAACATCGGGGTCCATCCCCAGGCTCTCGACGCCTATGACAAGGGCTATCTGGACTCGGTGGTGAACAAGAAGTTCAAGGAGATGGAAAACGAGCTTACCAAGGTGGTCCGGGACCAGCTCACCGCAGGGCTGGTGAGCCTGGATCTCAACCTTAGAAGGTATGTAGGGATAATATCCGGGCTTGAAGAGCGCATGAGCCAGATGACCGATCAGAAGGGGGCCAAGGGCACTGACGAAGTCCTGGCCATGCACAGGCAGCTCAGGGAGCTGGACAAAAAGCTGGACGAACATATTGATCTGGCCACCAAAAGACTGGAAGTACTCAAGACATCCCTGGACCTGAAGGAACATATTGCCATAATCATGGGTTATGCGGACCAGCTTATGCTTCTTGTGGGAGATGACCCGGAAACAGTACAGAAAAAAGAGGAGCTTGAAGAGGATATCAGCCGCATTGAAAAGCGGGTGAAGCATGATCCCGTGGTTCAGGAGCACCTCAAGAACATACAGGACCTTAGAACAGACGTGGCCCAGAAGGTGGGGCTCAAAAACGAAATGGATACAGTGCGCGACCTGCCCCAAAACATCCATGACCACATCACCAGCCGCGGCTTTAGAACCGGCAAGGAGCTTTATGTCCAGACCCTGTCCCAGGGACTGGCCCTTTTTGCCATGGCCTTTTACGGCAGGGAAATCATCTACCGCACCACTGACTACAAGACCAACGAGTACCGCAACCTCATGGGGGGCATGCTTTTCGAGCATTACGAAGACAACCCCATGCTTGGCTACCGCGGAGTATCCAGGGATATCCATGACTGGGAGCTGGAAGCCTTCAAGCTGGCCCGGGGTGCCTTTGGAGGCAGCAATCTTCAGCTCATGCTGCCCTTTGTGCGCACCTTTGAAGAGGCCAGGAGCATGAAGCGCTACCTTTCGGATGTACACAAGCTGCGTTCAGGTGAAGACGGGCTCAAGATCATCCAGATGTCCGAGATTCCAAGCAACGCCATCATCGCCAAGGAGTTCATCAAGGAATTCGACGGTTTTTCCATCGGTTCCAACGACATGACCCAGCTGGTTCTGGGTACGGACCGGGACAATTCCAGGCTGGGGCACATCTACGACGAAGAGGACCCGGCAGTGGTCTGGTCCATCCTGGTGACCATCTTCACCGGGCAGAAGTTCGGCAAGAAAGTCGGCTTCTGCGGACAGGGCGTTTCCAACAGCAAGATCATCCGCGGCCTGGTCTGCATCTCGGGAATTATCTCTGCTTCGGTGGTTCCGGATACTTATGCCCAGACCAAGGAAGAATTCGCCAAGACGGAAAAGGAAAACATCAAGCTCAAGGACATGGGGGCCTGGCTGCAGAAACAGCACCTGGAAAGGCTCTACGAACTGCTTAAAGAGAACAACTACGAGCATATCCTCAAAAAATACTCCTCCAGCAAGGATCTCATGGAATGGTACGAGGGAGAAGCTGCCAGGCTGCACGAGCAGCTTTACTCTCACCTGGGCTCCAGAAAGGAGGATTTTTACCGCCAGGAACTCTACAAATTCCGCAATATCTTCCACAAGCCGGTGATTTATGCCAACTGGGACTGGCAGGTTACCATTGACGACGCCCTGCACCAGGCGGGCTTCGCCACTTATGAGGAACAGGAGCAGGCCATGGCGCAAGTATCACAGAAGCTGGGCATATAGGTCAGGCTGCTTCAGACAACAGGGCCGGATACGTCTCAGAATTTCGGGCGTATCCGGCCTTTAAACATTCCAGCATCAAGTACAGATATGACCTCTCAAGAAGAACCTATACTGGCGGGACTGGCATCCCCTGAAGATATCCGGGGGCTTTCCCTGACACAGCTCAACAGGCTGGCCCGGGAAGTCAGAGAGCTTATCATAAGCGTCGTATCCACCAATGGAGGCCACCTGGCTCCTTCCCTGGGTACGGTGGAGCTGACCCTGGCCCTGCTCAAGGTCTTTGATCCTTCAAAGGATAAAATCATCTGGGATGTGGGACATCAGGCCTACGCCTACAAGATACTCACCGGCAGGCGGGACAGCTTTCATACGCTTCGCGCCCGGGGGGGGATCAGCGGCTTTCCAAGACCCGTGGAAAGCAGTTTTGATCATTTTGCCGTGGGGCACTCCAGCACCTCCATTTCCGCAGGGCTGGGCATGGCCGTTGCCGGGGACATACTGGATAAGGATCAGAAAGTATTATCCATAATCGGTGATGGATCCATGACCGCTGGTCTGGCTTTTGAAGGTCTGAACCAGGCCGGGGACCTGGACAGGGACCTGGTGGTGGTTTTAAACGACAATGAGATGTCCATAGCCAAGAATGTCGGAGCCCTGTCGTCATTCTTGAGCAGTAATCTTTCCTCCAGGTGGATGGTACGCTTCAAAAAGGACTTTGAAAGTTTCATGCGCCAGATTCCCAGAATCGGGGACGACATCCTCAATTACGCCCGAAAGAGCGAAGAATCCCTGAAAAACTTTTTCACTCCAGGCATTTTGTTTGAAGCCCTCAAATTCAACTATATAGGACCGGTGGACGGGCACAACATAACTTCTCTTTCCCGGATACTGGAACAGACTAAGACCCTGCAGGGACCAGTCTTGGTGCACGTAATGACCAGGAAGGGAAAGGGCTACAAACCGGCAGAGGAGAACCCCACCTTCTATCACGGGGTGGGCTGCTTTGAGCCTGAAACCGGCCTGGCCAGGAAGAAACCGGACGGCGAATGCCTGCCCAGCTACACTGATGTCTTCGGCCGGACCCTTTGCGAACTCGGGGAAAAAGATGACAGTATCGTGGCCATAACCGCTGCCATGCCCGAGGGAACAGGGCTGGGCGCATTTGCGGAGAGGTTTCCGGAAAGGTTTTTCGACGTGGGCATCTGCGAACAGCATGCGGTCACTTTTGCGGCCGGCATGGCCACCCAGGGCCTCAAGCCCGTAGTGGCCATTTATTCCACTTTTCTGCAGCGCTCTTATGATCAGGTGGTGCACGACGTGTGCCTGCAGAACCTGCCGGTAACTTTCTGCCTGGACCGTGGCGGTATTGTCGGAGAGGACGGGCCTACGCATCACGGCAATTTTGATTTTTCATATCTCAGGCATATCCCCAACATGATCTGTATGGCCCCCAAAGACGAGGCCGAACTGCAGAGAATGCTGGCCACCGCCCTGGTGCATCCAGGGCCGGTATCGGTCAGGTACCCCAGAGGCGTGGGTACAGGAGCGGACCTCGGAGAAACAGCCCCCCTGGACATGGGCAGTTCAGAAGTGATGAAGGAAGGCACCCATGGCGTGATTCTGGCAATCGGCAGCCGGGTGTACCCGGCCCTGGAGGCGGCGTTAGAAATGGAGAAAGACGGGCTTTCCCTGAGAGTGGTCAATGCCCGCTTTGTCAAGCCTTTGCCCCTACAGGAATTAAGAGAGGCGGCTGCAAACTATAAAGGTCTCCTGGTGGTGGAGGAAAACGCACTGGCCGGGGGATTCGGGTCTGCAGTTCTGGAATTTCTGGCGGATGAGGACCTGCTTCAGGGAGTCCGGGTCAAGCGCCTGGGAATAGGGGATTTTTTCGTGGAACACGGTCCACCCCAGGAATTAAGGCAAAACCTGGGCCTTTGCAAAAACGGAATAAAAAAGGCCGCAATGGAGTTTTTCCAATAAAACAAAGAAATATCTCACGCCCGGGCCGAAGCGGCCCTAGAGCCGCAGAGCAAGGCAGGAGTAAGAGTTTCAATATTCATATCCACCGAGCCGGTGGCTATGAATAACAAGCTCCCCGCCCGGGGCGGAGAACCTTTTTCATTGCCCCGGCTCAGGGCAATGAAAAAATGACTTCTCTCTTCTCCCAGGCTCTGTGCCTCTAGCGAGTCTTCGAGCGGGCGAGAGACAAAAAATTTCTTACGCTTTGGCCTAAACGAACGGATAGTATGGTTTTGAGCCTTTTTTCCGACTGCTAACGTTTGAGCCGGAAGAACAAAAAAAGGGCGCTTCAAGCGCCCTTTTTTTGTTTTATCTTACGTGACATTCCCCGCAGGCCACTGGTCCTGCCTTTTCATCCTGGTGGCAGGACTTGCACTGGATGTGGTAGGCCTGCATAAGTGGAGTGGTATCCGGATCATCGGTTTCTACCGGATGGCAGTCAGAGCAGGGAATACCTACACTGTCATCAGTGTGCTCCTGGTCGGGGCCGTCGAAATGATGGCAATGGTAGCAATCCTTGAGCTCGTCCAGGTCGTATTCCTGGGCATAGACATCAGTATGTTCGTCATGGGGAAATACTGAAGCCGGTCTTTCTTTCGTGGGGAACGCATCCTCGTAGATATGGGTCATGCCTGTGTAAGAATACAAAGCCGGCGCAAGGAAAAAGACCGCAACAGCGATGGTTCCCAACAGGTAGATTATTTTTTTTGACATGGTTTTCTCCTTTGTCTGCCTTTACTCTACAGCACCGGGCTTCTGCATATGTTCAAATATAATATCGCCAAGAAACATGAGCTTCATATCCAGCTTGTAATGGTGGATAATATCCTCAAGCCCGCCGTGACAGTTGTGGCAGGGGGCGATGACTATCTTGGCCCCGGTGGCTTTGAGCTGCTCGGCCTTGATGCTGTTGCCGTGCACCCTGGTCATCTTGTGCGGGGGACCGCAGTTGATGACTCCGCCTCCGGCGCAGCAGCAGTAGTTGTGCTCCCGGTTGGGATGCATCTCCACCATGTTGGGGCAGAATGCCCGGGCTACTTCCCGGCCCATTTCGTGCAGGCCCATTCCGCGGACCGTGTTGCAGGGATCATGAAAGGTGCAGAGTTCCTTTATCTTTGAGCCCACCTTTATCTTACCGGCCCGCAGCAGCTCACAGTAGAACTGGATGGCGTGGATGATGGGGATGGGCATTTCCTTGTACCCCAGCCAGCGGTTGCCCATGTCGTATACAGAGCGGTAAGCGTGTCCGCACTCGCCCATGACTATCTTTTTCACCCGCAGACGCCTGGCTGTATCAAAATGCTTTCTTTTGAGCCGGCCCATCATTTCCGCGTCACCACTGAACATGGCCATGTCGCTGTTGTCCCATCCAGGAGAGGCGGGCATGGTCCAGTCTGATCCGGCCTCATGGAATATGGCTGCCGCCTGATAGATCAGCTGGGCCCTGAACTTGGGCTCCGGGGCAATGACCGAATACATTATGTCCGCGCCTTCCTTGTCCAGAGGGATGCGCAGTCCGGGGAACTCGTCCCTGGCTTCTTCCTCCTGCCACTGCAGGGTATCCATCCACTCGTCATCCTTGACCCACATCTGGTTGAAAGTGGCGGAGTGACTGTGACTGGTGTCCTGCAGGTACTGCGGGGTTACGCCCAGCAAGTGGCAGATGCGGCGGACAATGGTCATGAGGTAGGCAGTGTCGATTCCAAAGGGGCAGAAATGCACACAGCGCTTGCACAGGTTGCACTCGGTGTAGGCGATCTGGGCGGCGTCCCTGATAAATTCCTTGGACACTTTTCCTTTACAGCGGATCATCTCCCACAGGGTGTTCTTGACCTTGCCCACCGGTGCATACCGGGGATTACGGTCGTAGGACATGAAGTAGTGGCAGGCCTCGGAACAAAGGGCGCAATGCACGCAGGTGTCCACAAAGGTCTTGAGACGGGCGCTGTTTTCCTGGTTGATTACTCTTAATATGGTGGCCTCTATGCGATCGGGAGTAAGCTTTTCAATGCTCTGGTCCAGTCCCGGATCTGCAATTCTTTTGGCCGTTGCAGCTTCACTCATGGTTTCTACTCCTGTATCAGGTTTATTTTACCAGTCCTTGACGTTGCGCACACCCTGGAATTCGGAACCCACATAAGCCCTGGCCATGGGGAACAGCAGCAGGTGGCTGAGCCAGGTAAAGGGGATGGCTATGAGCATTAGATGTCCGGACAGGATATGCAGGATGATCATGGTCTGATAATCAAAAATCTGGTAATAGGCCAGGATCCCGGTAAGATATGGCAGGGCCACTACCACGAGAATCAGAAAATCCTGGGGCCTGGTGACGTATCTGGCCTCAGGCAGCTTGATGCGCCGGGCCGCAAAAAACACCAGTCCTCCCAAGACGATAAAAGACATAATTATGGCCGCTGTTTCCGGCAGGGTCCACCAGCTGAATCCCCAGGCCTCTTCCCACTTGATTACGTGGGCCAGGGCGAAGATGGGCACCAGTATAAGGCAGATGTGAAAAGCAAAGGTAACCACGGTCATGACCGGGTTTCTACGCATATTCATGGTGGCAAAGGGTATGAGCCAGACAAAAATGGAGCGCAGGGCGTATTTTAGCTGTAAGTAGTTGAATACCCAGGGATCCCGCTTTTTGGCCATGTTCGTCAGGTAAATGAACTTGCCGATCAGACCGAAAACTAAAATGAGCAGCGAGACCCATACCATTGGACCGACTAAAAAACTGTATAAGCTATGCATGGGTTTCCTCTCTTAAAATTCGTTCACTTTGGCAACGATTCGTTTAAATTTACCCCCCTGGACACCACGGATAAGTACCTTCTGGCTGTCCGGGCTGAAAACAGGTTCCCAGCAATGGGTAAAGTCCTCTTTGTAATGCTTTCCGTCTATGGCCACGGTGAGTTTCTTCCCGGGCTTTTCCACTTTGGTTGCGATGTGCTTGGAATCCGGACTGAAAACCGGGGTCCAGACCATGTCGTACCACTGGGGCCACAGGGCATCGTCAGCCATGATGGTCCACTTGTCCTTTTCCTTGGCTGCTGCGGCTGCTCTCTGGCCGTCGGGGCTTACTGTCAGGTCCGTGAGCATGGTGTTTACCAGCACATTCCAGGTATTGTTGTTGTGTACAACCGTCCAGCGTCCGTACTGGGGAGCACAGATGGCGTACAGATTATTGCCGTCCGGGGAGAACTTCTGTTCCCAGAGCTGAAAATACACAGGGTCCCAGATGACCTGTTCGTTTTCAGCCATACCCCATTTGCCGGCCATACGCACCGGTGCCACCACTGTACCTGTTTTGGGGTTGAAGCAGGGATCCCAGACCATGGCGAAGTTTTTGCTCCATGGAGTGCCGTCAACGATAATAGTGTAATCGTAAAGACTGGAGCGCATCTGGGCGGCAACCCTGCTGCCGTCCGGGCTGAAGGTCGGGGTCCAGGCGTTGACCACCTTGATGTCCCATGCCTGTCCATCCACGGCCACGCTGTAGCAGCCCTGCTGGAAGGTGAAAATGTCCGCCGCATCCATGCTCTGCACCTGCACCACGGCTGCGGTTCTCTTACCGTCTGCGCTCAGGGTGAACTCACTGGCTGTTTCATAAAGCTCGCCCACCTGCTCGCCGTTTATGGCCATGCCGTAAGTGCCGTCCTGCTGAATGGCTGCGGCAATGACGTCACCCTTTTCACTGAACATGGTGTTCCAGATGTAGCCGTAGGTTTCAGGCCAGGGTTCACCGTCCACTGCCAGGGTCCACTCCATGTCCGTGGAAGCCACGCAGGTAAGCCTGCCGTCGGGGCTGAAACGGGGATACCAGGCATTGTCAAATGTCTGCCCCCAGGCTTTTGCGTTGACGCATACGTCAAAGCCTTCTTCCGTCTTGGCCAGGACAGCGACCTTTTCGCCGTCCGGGCTGGCGTAAGGCTCTGTCAGCCATTCCGTCTCGGCGTCGCAGTCATTTATTTTTGAAATGACCTTGACCCCCTTTTCCCAATCCCAATTTGAAGTATCCATCATTTTCCTGCCTATGCTTAAAGGTTTAAGGTTTTCAGGCATAGTTTAGCGATGCTCTTGGTTTGAGGTTGCCGTCATTGTTAGAACATTTTTTGCTGAAAGACCTGACGCTGTGTAACCTATCCTCCTCCTTTGGTTTAAAATTTTTAGACAAATGAAGTCAGTACTATAAATACAACTCACCATGTATCCATGGTGAAAATTTTTCAAGTCTGGAACCTTAGTCCGTGAAAAAACTCGTGGGAGCGGTGTTAAATCGTTCACGCCCGGAAAATGTAAACAAGCTCGAAAATTATGTTTTTCACAATGTCCTATAGTCCAAAATATATCCCCTTGTAAAGTCTTGTTTGCCTGCTGAAACGTACTTTTTGCAAGATGCTTGTTTGCATACCAATTTAGTTGGTCTTTATAAATAACTTGCAAAGCATACCGGGTTGGTAGGTTTTGCAGGTGTCAAGTTTAGTGTAAATGCAGGGTGAACTGGGGAAGGAAAACAAGCATGTGCTATGTTATTTAAGTGCAAAGACAGGTTACAGATAAGATCTTAGTGCAGTAAGTAGAAATAATCTCTACAAAAGTATTGACTTCTCGTTTTGTGCAGACGCCGATGGCATTGAGTCGGGTTTTCGATCCAGGACTCACTTTTGACAATGGAGAATTACCAGGTAAATAATAGTATTCAAAAGTGATTTCTGGATAAGGCAACGTTTAGGTTGTTATTAAGCACTTCATAAGTTTTGAAATTTGAACCTTGATGCAGTCTTGTAAATGGATTAATTATTTTATATAAAATGAAATTGATTTAAAGTTATTGCATTGTGAAAAAATTTATTCTTAACATGTTATATGATGCACCTGCAAAAATTCGGGGAATGAAAAATTCAGGAACAAGCCAATTCTGTAACCCTTTGTTTTTACTGATCCCTGTCACCTGTCACCTGTCACCTGTCTCCTGCGACTGTAAATAAGACTTTTTGCAGTCGCGTCTTATATGCTTTCAAATTTTGAATCAAGTATTTTCTGAATATGATAAATAGAATTCTGCAGCTGATCATTGAAATTTTTTATTTTTGTTGCGCAATTATCCCATTTATCATCTGCACCTATTTTTTCCAGATCACAGGCAGCATTCTGGGCATCTGCATCGCCGAACATGACAAAGGAAGCCTTGAAAGAATGGGCAATGCGCTTGAGCTCTGGACCGTTTTTGTGCCTGTGTGCTTCATGGATGATTTCCATGTATGTTTTGCTGTGTTTGATAAAGCTTTGACAGGCCTTTAGGATCAAGGCTTTGTCCCCGCTGAATATTTTATCAAGATTTTCTAAGTAGGCCTGGCTTTTGTCCATTTTTTTAATTTCCTGTAAGTATTTTTTTCAAAAAAAAACGATTTGTGCATGCTTTAAATCTATCAAAAAGTAATTGCTTGTTTTAGTGGGATCTGCTAATTGATTTGAAAAAAGTAGTTTAAAAATTTTTAACTGTTTATTATACTTGAACATAATGATATTTTGCTGGCAGTGTTTTTTAAGAGCAGGATCAGCCTTGTTTTCCTGCATTCATGTTTAGGGGGTTTAAATGCCTGATGAAATCTCCAGAAACGACATAACGAAAATCGCCACAGCACTTCTTGAGTCCAGGGATATGGATTCTCTTCTATGTCACTGTCTTCCCCTTTTCATGGAACTGTCTAAATGTTCCATAATAGGCCTTTACTCCAAAGGCAAGCAGGATATGTACCATGTTTCTGCTGATCCAAGTGTTTTTCTGGAGAACCCCCGAAAAACCTGTCAGCATATACTGGCCCGGATGGAGATTGGAGCTGATGAGCCCTGGCCAGGCACACTCTGCCAAAATCTACACTGCTACGGATTCAAGCTGCAGGGAAAATGGAGACTGCTTGTCTGTAAGCTGCGTCCCTTTTCTCCGGACTTTTTCCAGGATTTTCTTGAGTTAGTGGATTTGATGGGCAAGTCCCGCATTTTCTGCGAAGATGAAAGTACTGTACAAGTTTCCAGTGAACGACTTCAAAAACTTGAGCAGACCGAGAAGATCTTTTTGCATCTTGTGCAATACATACCAAGTGTCTTCTGGCTGAGAGAGAAAAACAGGATGCTTTATGTATCACCTGGATATGAGATGATCTGGGGCAGGCCCCTGGATGCGCTGTTCAATGATATGGAGCATTTTTACAGATCTGTTCATGTTAAAGACTTAGACTGGGCTTTCAAGTGCTTGCATGAGGATTTTTTTTCTAAGCATTCGATAGAACTTGAATTCAGGATAGTCCGTCCAGAAGGGGCTGTCAGGTGGGTTCGCATCAGGTCCTATCCCATTTTTGAAGACGGCAGCGTCGTGAGGCGGGCAGGAATAGCCGAAGATATAACCTCTGAGAAAGCCATGCTTGGGGAGTTGGACAGGTACAGGTTTCATCTGGATGAGATGGTGAAGGAAAAGACCGTAAGGCTTTCCTGCCTGAACCAGATACTGGAAAATGATGTAGAAGACAGGAAAAAACTGCATAAAAAGCTGATAAAAAGCAATGCCTTATTCAGGTCCTTTGTAGACTCTTTTATTCATCCGGCTCTTCTGGTGGACTTTGACGGCACTATACTGGCCCTGAACAAGGCTGTAGCCAGGGCGTTCGGTACTACACCCGACAAAATAGCAGGCTGTAGTGCCTTCAAGTTTCTGGAATGGGAGAGGTTTGAGTATTTCATGGTCAAGGTGCAGGAGGTGCTGTGCACCGGGAAACCGCTTCGATTTAACGAGAATGTAGGTAATGTCCATTTCGATGTCCAGGTTTCTCCGGTGGTTGAACCATCGGGAAAGGCTTTTCAGGCGGTGTTTTATTTAAATGATATTACTGAGGTGGTGCAGGCAGAAGAAGAACTGCACAGAAGCTGGGCCAGGCTGTGTGCAGTGGTGGACAGCATGCCTGTACTTGTCCACGCACATGATGAAGCGGGCAACTTTGTATTCTGGAACAAGGAGTCCGAAAGGGTCCTGGGCTATACTGCCGAGGAGATGTTGAATAATCCTGATGCGTTTGAAATCCTTTATACTGAAAAGGGGTTGAGGAAAAAGGCCCTGAAATGCTGGGCTGATTACGACGGCAAAACCCCCTGCACGCTGGAGGTCAAGGACAAGTCAGGCTGTATCAAGACCATAGAGTGGCACAGGCTTTCAAGCAATTATCCCATTGCCGGGTGGAAGGACTGGGAGGCCGGGCTGGATGTTACAGAAAAAAAAGCCGGTGAAAGGCAGCTGTTGAAGGCCATCGCTGAGACCGAGAAAGCCAACCAGCTAAAAAGCCGTTTTCTGGCCAATATCAGTCACGAGGTGCGCACACCCATCAGTGGAGTAATCGGTCTTTCTTCCATGCTTTTAAAGACAAGTGCCGATGACGATCAAAAAAGAATGATTCAAAACATAGCCAACCTTTCGGAGTATCTTCTGCAGATCATCAATGAAATCCTGGATTTCAGCAAGCTGGAGTCCGGCAGCTATAGTCTGGAACAGCATGATTTCGACCTGGACAGTATGTTCGAAAGTATTGCTGCAGCGTTATGCAGTCAGGTACAGGAGAAGAATGTTGAATTCAAGGTGCTCATAGAAGACGATGTCCCTGTGCATCTACGTGGAGATGGATACTCACTCAAGCGGATACTGGTAAATCTTACGGCCAATGCCGTTAAATTCACAGATGCCGGCAACGTTATCCTAAGAGCCAGTCTGTTAAACAGGAGCAAAGACAGGCTGGAGATACTTTTTGTGGTTTTTGACACAGGTGTCGGAGTCCCGGCGGCGATTCAGGAGACAATTTTCGAGCCCTTTACCCAGGCTGAGGGAGGCTTTTCCAGGAGATATGGAGGCACAGGGCTTGGTCTGGCCATATGTAAAAGTCTTGTGGAAATGATGGGCGGCCATATCTGGATGGAAAGCACCCCCGGCGAGGGAAGCAGTTTTTTTGTAAGAATTCCTTTTGAGCCTGCTGAAGCTTCACTGCAAATCAGTTCTGTTCAATCCGGCCAGGTTCCGGAGGTCCGGAATCTAAAAATTCTTCTGGTGGAGGATTTTCCCGTGAACCAGGAGATTATAGCCCATATTCTAAGGGAGCAGGGGCATGATGTCACCATAAAAAGCGATGGCCGGGAGGCCCTGGAGGACCTGGAGCAGGGAAACAGATACGATCTGGTTCTAATGGATCTGCAGATGCCGGTTATGGATGGCTTTGAGGCCACGGCTCATATACGCAGTCATGCAGATGCAAGCATATCCCGGGTGCCTGTCATAGCCCTTACAGCCCATACAGTGGACAGCAATATAGACTATGCCTACAGGGTGGGTATGAACGGGTACCTTCTCAAGCCGGTGGCACCCGAGGAGTTCAGAAAAACCCTGGCTGGACTTTTTAGTGGTACTTGACAGAGATGGAGTGTTTTTTGAACAGTTCGTAAAGCCTGGCCCTGGAAAGGCCTGATACGTTGCAGGCCTTCTTAAAGTCTCTGGATGAGTGTTTCAAAAGCTCCCTCAAATACCTGCTCTCCATCTGATCCACAACTGCGCGCCTGGATTCCTTGTAGGTGGGAAAGTTATCAGTGCCGGTATAAGAGACAGGTTCAGCATGACTGTTTGAAGTAATGCTCTGGATCGCTTCATCATGAACCACGGTCGAGTTCACTTTTTTCTTGGCCAGATGGGCCCTGATTTCTAATGGCATGTGGTATAAAAACAGTTCATTGTCGTTAATGGCGTTGGAGCATGAATTATTTACAGCATTTACAAGCTCGCGCACATTTCCGGGCCAGTCGTATTCGAGACAGGCATTGAGAAATTCTCCTGAATACTTTTTGGTCTTGATATCCATTTCCTCACATACTTTGGGTATGTAATAATCCAGAAGCAGGGGGATGTCCTCCATTCGTTCCCGAAGGGGCGGCAAGTGGATATGTATGGCTCTTAATCGGTAATAGAGGTCCTTCCTGAATACACCCTCGGTGATCATTTTTTCCAGGTGGCGGTTTGTGGCTGAAATAAGCCTGAACTTGCTCTGTTTTTCTTCCCTTGCTCCCAGAGGCCTGAATTTTCTCTCCTGAAGCACCCTCAAAAAAGATTTCTGCACAGGCAGGGACAGGTCGCCTATTTCATCCAGGAAAAGCGTGCCTTCGTCCGCCTGCAGGAAAAGCCCCAGGCTGTTGGCGCTGGCTCCGGTAAAGGCCCCTTTCTGATGGCCGAAAAGAAGGCTTTCAGCCAGAGTCTCGGGAATACTCGTGCAATCGGCCACTATAAACGGTTTGCCGGCCCTTTTGCTGTTCAGGTGGATGGCTTTGGCGAACATTTCCTTGCCGGTGCCTGTATCGCCGGTGATGAGGACGTTGATGCTGCTGGTGGCGGCCTGGGCGATATGGTCCATGCATTCCTTGATTTTGGCGCTGTTGCCGATGATTCCATGCCGGACAACTGTTCTGCTGCTGTCCGACTGAAGCTTTGTGAGTCTGAAGCGCAGCGCCCTGGATATGGTCAGCTGGATGGTGGTGATGGATGCGGGCTTCTGGATATAATCCCAGGCTCCGTTTTTTATGGCTACCTCTGCTCCTTCCGGGTCTCCGTAACCGGTGAGGATAACAATCTCCGGGGCAGAAGCGGCATTTTTAAAGGCCTGGAGCTCGGAAAGGCCGTTGCCGTCGGGCAGGGTGACATCCAGAAAAACAATGTCGTAAGCCCCTTTCTGGGCTCTGGATATCCCTTTGTACAGGCTGGCAACGGTATCGCAGTCATGACCCAGCCTGGTAATCTGTTCTTCCATAACCTCATTGAATATAAGATCGTCATCTATGACCAGTATTTCAGCCATGCTTTTTTGTTCCAGAGAGCTTTCAGGCTCTTTAAATTAAAGGGTGAAGCAGAAAATTTTTTTAATGATAAGGATCTGTCACGATATAAGTGTTATATTTGTCTTATTGTTCCCACGCTCTGCGTGGGAACATTCCCTGGTCGCTCAGCGTCCACAATGACCGCAGGAGCGGTCGGGCTACGCTCCCACGCAGAGCGTGGGAGCGATAAACCCCCAGATTATGCAAGCATTATGTAACATTTATTTTATGACAAACCCTAAGGCGGCCAACCTCCGTAATTCCGGAAAAAATGCCGCAACAAGTGCTGCGTAGTCTGCATTTTATGGAAAAATCATGCCATATTTGTAATAACTTGATATAATTTATATTTTTTCCCGAAGATTTGAGATGTCCTGAAAAACAGGAATTAAACTGCAAGACACTGCATTGTGAGAAACATTGAACCAGGCCCAAAATTGGCTCCTATTTTTTTGTACTTATAATCCTTTCTGAAAAAATAGTCCATATAGAATCTGAAAAAATTGGAAAATTTTTGAAAAATCCGTAAATTTAAGCATGTATGTTGAATAACACCCCAGAATATAAAGTAAATTATTATCAGGTCTGAAAATTGAAAACCAGTAATGTCCATGGCGGTGCACAAAATATCCAGGGAGGTTTTCATACAATGAAAAGACTAGCTCTGCTTTTTATTATGTTTCTGGGGGTGGTGGTGCTGCAAGCCACTTATTCCTGGGCAGGCCAGGCACAACATATCCGGGATTATCTTCTGTCGCCCGGGGATATTCTGGAAGTTTCGGTCTGGAACGATGAAGCCCTGCAGCGTGAATCCATGATCAGGCCGGATGGCATGATTTCTTTTCCCCTGATTGGTGATGTGCCGGCAGCAGGTAAAACTGTCAGGGATCTCAGGAAGGATTTGGAAGACAGAATCAATGAGTATGTACCAGGCACCCCGGTAACTGTTATTCTTAATTATATAAATCATCCCCGAATGTATATTGTAGGCAAAGTAGGTACGCCAGGCCATTATATCATGGAAAAAGAGACCACGGTAGTGCAGGCTCTGGCCATGGCCGGAGGTCTGACCACCTTCGCGTCAAAAAACAACATCCTGGTTCTCCGGCAAAATGCCCAGGAGCAGGAAGTTTTCTCCTTCAGGTACGGGGATATTGAAAACGGCCGCAACCTGGAGCAGAACATTGTTCTCATGCCCGGGGATACAATTGTTGTGCCTTGAAAGTCGTGTATGATTGAAAAAAGTTGAACCGCGACTGAAATTTAATGGACATATGCTTTGGATTCTGGTTAGATAGAGCCACCTTGGACCACAAGGGTCTACATGCAGGAGAAGGTATGCAGATGCTCGTCCTGTCGTGTGCTGCAAGGCTGCTGGCAGGCAATTCATGCAAACACTTTTAAAGAAGGGGTGGCTCAAAATGGATTTTCAGAAATGCAGAGTTTTTTTGCCGGCAATGGTTTTGAGTGCAGTTATTATTTTGTCTGTTCATATTGAAAAAAGTGGAGCTGCTGAGTGGATTATCACTCCTGAAATGTCTGTCACCGGGACTTATGACGACAACCTGCTCTTTGAAGATGTTTCCGACTATGAATTAAGGGCTTCTCCTGGACTGAGGGCAAACATGACAGGGGAGCGTACCCGGCTTGAAGTCGCCGGCAAAGTGGATGTGCTGAGCTACCTGGATTACAGTGAATTTGACCGGGTGAATCAGGATTATACCCTGCAGAGCGAATACGACCTGAATCCCAGGACAACCCTGAAAATGGGTGGACGTCTAAGATTTGACTACACCTTTGAAACCGAATTGGAAGAGGCCGGCATAGTGTCTGAGAAAAGCAGAAGATCATACTATACTTTCCTGCCGGGAATAAGCGTTGCCCTGGACGAAAGAAACAGTCTGGCCCTGGATTTATTTTATGCATCAACTGACAACAGAAGAGATGAAAGAGCCGACTCGTGGTCCACAGGCGGCGATCTGGTCTGGTCCAGAATGTTTTTGGATGAGCAGACATTCTTTCTCGCAGGGGCAGGAGTTGAGCATGTGGATTTCGAGTCCAGAAGGGTGGAAGGCACCCATGATATTTACCGTGGTATCGTGGGCGTAAGCCGGGATATGGGCGAGAGATACAATGTCCTTCTGCGGGGGGGACCTACCTGGACCCATTCCAGGTTCGACCGCAACGATGAGCGGAGAAGAGATGATGACCTGGGTTTTTTTATCGATTCGCGTCTCCTGTGGCAGATAACAGAAAGAACCAGCACCGATGTGGGCATAGATCACGGGCAGTACCAGAGCATTTATGCAGAAAATATCACCCGCAACAGGATCCGGGCAGGACTCAGGCACAGGTTTACGGAAAAATGGAGCGGTAATGCCACTGGTTCATTCATCAACTCGCGTACAACAGGACTGGTGAGCAGAGAAAAAAGAAACACCTGGCAGACAGGCCTGTCCGCCACCTACAACCTGAGACCGGATATGTTTTTCGATCTGGGATACAGGTACAGGCATACAAGAGACAGGGTCGATTCCACCAGCAAGGACGGCAACAGGTTTTTCCTGCAATTCACCATACGTTTCCCCAAACAGCTTAACTGACATTGAACTGGAAAAAAAATGGAAACCAATACCAATGACATCAATTATTACCGGGATCTCTTAAAAAGAAGAAAATGGTACCTGGTGGTTCCTTTTGTTCTTTTGTTCGCAGCTTCAACCGCAGTGGCGGTTATGCTTCCCTCGGTGTACAGATCCCAGGCCACCATACTGGTGGAGGCCCAGAACATTCCTGAAGAACTGATCAGGACCACGGTTACCGGATATATAGAAGAGCGCCTGCAGACCCTGAGCCAGGTTGTTCTAAGCAGGCAGAACCTGGAGGAAATTATCGGTAGCTTCGGTTTATATCCGGAAATGGCGGAAAGGAATACCACTGAACAAGTAGTAGCCAGAATGCGCCGGGATATACTGATGGAGCCCATCTATGCCCAGGCGGCCAATCCCAGGCAGGGCAGAGCCACAATTGCCTTCAACCTTTCTTATGAAGGCAACGACCCGCAGTCGACGGCTCAGGTGGCCAACGCCCTGGTCTCTCTTTATCTTGAGCAGAATCTGCGGACCAGGGAAGAAAGGGCTGAAGGGACGGTGACCTTCTTTCGGCAGCAACTGGAAGAACTGCGCCGGGAGATTGATGCCAGTGAAGCTGATATCGCCCGGTTCAAGGAGGAAAATCTGCACTCACTTCCTGAACTGATGCAGTTCAACATGCAGATGCTGGAGAGGACCAGAAGTGAAATAGACAATAGGCAAAGGGATATTCATAACCTAATGAACCGCCTGGTCAACCTTCAGGGCCAGCTGGCCCTGGTTGAACCGGTAAGATTCCGGGGGGGCAATGGCCGGGCCATGAGCTTAGAAGAAGAGCTGCGATTTTTAAACAACCAGTACCTGGCCCTGAAGGCGGTCAAGGCGGACAATCATCCGGATCTGGTCAGGCTCAGAAACCAGATGAACAGCCTGGATCAGGAAACTCAGTCCAGGCATAGCCTGAGGGATCTCATCATTCATCTGGAAAGCAAGCAGAACGAACTCTCCCTGCTGCAGGAAAGGTATTCCCGGCAACACCCGGACGTAATCAGGCTGTCCAGGGAGATAGATATCCTTGAAGCCCGGATACAGGATTTGAGCGGGCAGCGCCATCTGGTTACCAGGGTTGAGGATCTTGAGCCCGAAAATCCGGCCTTTATAAATCTCCAGACCCAGATCACATCTACCCAGCTGGACATAGAAAGCACCAGGGACAAGATCAGGGATCTGGAGCGCACTTATGCCATGTACCAGCGCCGCATAGAAAACTCTCCCCAGGTGGAGCAGAGATTCAAGGCCCTGCAAAGAGATTATGACAGTGCACAGAAGGCCTTCACTGAAAACATGTCCAGGCTTCAGGCGGCCATTGAAGCCAGGGAACTGGAAGAGGGGCAGATGGCGGAAAAGCTTACCGTGATCGAGCCTCCCCGGGCCTCGGAAACACCGGTTAAACCCAACCGCAAGGCCATTGTCCTGCTGGGGTTTGTTTTTGCTTCAGGCTTAAGCGTGGGCACAACAGCACTGGCCGAGTACTTTGATTCCTCAGTGCGTGACGGCAGAACCCTGGCCAGGGTGTCAGGCATTCCAGTACTGGGCTCCATTCCATACTTGAGGACCAGAAAAGACGTCTGGACAACCCGGATCATGCGACTGGCAGTAGTGCTTGGCATCATGCTGGGAGTAGCCCTGGTGCTTTTTCTGATTCACTTTTATTACGAACCTCTGGATGTTTTCTGGTTGAATCTGCAGGGCAGAGTTGGATTGAATTAAATAATTGTGCATTTTTGGGAGAATGAAATGAGCAAACTTGACAAGGCCCTGAACAAGGCCAGGCATGACAGGGAAAGCATCAGCTCTTCTTTTGTGCTGGAATCTGAAAAACCAGTGCAGAACAAACTGGCCAGGGCCTATGAAAAAGCATCCAGCCAGCAGGAAAAAAGGGACTTGTTGTCCGCTTTGCGACCTGTGGCTGAACATACGGACAAGGACATCAAGTTCAAGTACCACAAGACCAGGGTGCTTCCCCCCGTGGAAAAGATCTTGGAAAAACAGCGCATTTTAACACATCTAAGAAAGCCGGGCTTTCGTGACAGCTATGACTACTTCTGCACCCAGGTGCTGCAAAGAACCAGGGAAAAGGGCTGGAATAGTCTGATGGTAAGCAGTGCCTATACAGGTGAAGGCAAGACAACCACCGCCATTAATCTGGCCCTGTCCATTGCCAGGGAGATGCAGCAGACTGCCCTGCTGGTGGGGGCCAATTTCAGGAATCCCAAGGTGTGTACTTATTTCGGCCTGGACGAGGACAGGCCCGGTTTGTCCGATTACCTGGTCAACGGTTCCAGTATAAGTGACCTGCTGTTTTCCCCGGGCATGGAAAAGGTGGTAGTGCTGCCTTCGGGCAAAAGAACTTCAAATGAAAAGAATTTTCTTAGCTCACCCAAAATGAAGTCTCTTGTTGAGGAACTCAAGGCCAGGTACCCGGACAGGTACGTCATCTATGACTGCCCCCATGTCCTGGATATGCCGGATACCCTGGTCTTTACCTCTTATGTGGATGCTGTTCTGCTGGTGGTGGAGGCCGGCAGGACTCCAGGGCATGATGTGGAGCGGGCGGTGCAGACCCTGACGGATCGAGGGGTGAATATTGTGGGCGTGTTGTTGAATAAAGCTGCTTAACCCAAGGATATAAATATGTATGCCTCTTTTTTCGGCTTTCTGGAAAAGCCCTTCAATATAATTCCCAATCCGGCCTATTTGTACCCAAGCTCCAAGCACCGTATGGCCATAACCTACCTGCAGTACGGATTAAGCGAGAACATCGGATTTATCCTGCTCACCGGAGAAATAGGCATAGGCAAAACTACCCTGGTGAGGCATATGCTTGCTGATTTGAATGCCAAAATAGAAGTGGCGGTTTTGTTTAATACCAATTTTGCAGCCGAAGACCTGGTCAAATATGTCCTGAGAGAGTTCGAGGTGGAGCCAGCCGGCTCGGATAAGTCCGCCAATATGGACAAGCTGAACAGTTTTCTCATTCACAGTTATTCCAGGGGCAAAAGGCCTCTTCTGATAATCGACGAGGCCCAGAACCTGAGCCTGGAGGCCCTGGAAGAGGTGCGCATGCTCTCCAACTTGCAGACCGACAGGGACAGCCTGCTGCAGATCATGCTCATAGGCCAGCCCGAACTGCGCATGCGCATCCGGGACCCCAGGCTGGCCCAGCTGGCCCAGAGGATAGCTGTGAGCTATCACCTTTCGCCCTTAAGCGCTGATGAAACCAAAGAATATATCCGGCACCGGCTTAGAAGCGCAGGCAGCCTCAGAGATGACATTTTCACTTCGGAAGCCATGGACCTGGTGCATGCCAAAAGTAAAGGCATTCCCAGGACTATAAATATCCTCTGTGATGCGGCCCTGGTTTATGCTTACGCTGATGAAGTGCCCACAGTGGACCAGCATTTAATGAAGCAGACCATTGAAGACAGGGAAGAGGAGGGAGTTGTCCGTGATGGTGCGGTGTGGGTGGATCCGGAGGCTGTATCTGGAAATGGATCCGGAAATGCGAAAGGTTCTCAGGAAGCTATGAACAGGATATTTTCCCTGGAGAGCCGGGTAGCTGAAATTGCGGTCCAGCTCAACTGGCAATTAAGCGAAATGCAGGCCAGACTTGATGAAGGTAAGGACGGAGTTGTGCAGAAGCTCACGGAACTTTTAAGTCATGAACGTAAGAAAAGCGACAAGTTGCTCATGAAGTTTTCCCATTACAGGTTGAAGTCCAGGAAAATGTCCGGCGAGCACAGGGAAATTGCCGGTTCCATAACCCAAGAAGCAAAAACGGACACGGCAGAAACCGGGGAGAATTATTTTCCGGCTTCAAGCCATGAGCAGCACGAGGATGATGTTCACGTGCACCCCGTGCCGAGAACAGGATTTTTCAGAAGGCTGTTGGGCAGAGCGTAATGAGCGTGAGATGTGACTGCAAAAAGTCATTTTTGTCACGCGAACCACGCCAACCACACGAAGCGCGTGGCAGGACGCGTGACAGAAGTCAGATTTTAGTCAGGCCCACCAGACCTGAACCAGAGGATAAGGACTTTCTGATCAATGGCTCAGATATCAGGGTCATTAATAACTGGCAGATTTGCCTGGCTGACAAACACTAAACTCAATTATGAAGTTTCTACCAAACACCGTAATAAATTTTCATGCTATCCATGATCCAGAGTGGATGGACAGTGTCCTTAGTTTGCTCAAGAAATGTTATCATGTAATCCCAATACATGAACTTGAGCGGTTTTACTTTGGAAGCCATCCATTAAAAAACACCTGCCATCTCACTTTTGACGACGGGGACGCTACTTTTTATCGCAACGCCATCCCACTTCTGAAAAAACACAATGTTTCAGCTTCAATTTATGTTTCTCCCAAGGCAATCAGGGAGGGTGGAAATTTTTGGTTTCAGGAAATCCGGGGGTATGACGAGCATAAGCTGGTGGCAATTGCTCGCAAAAGAACAAAAAACCTGAACATAAGTCAGGATATAGCCAATGAAGCCATTTTCAAATCTTTGCCTCTTGATATGATATGGGACATCATTGAAGAATATCGCCAGGAGACAGGCACTCCCCCAAAGCCAGCTACAAACATGAGCACTGAACATCTAAGAGAAGTTCAGAACTCCGGCCTGGTCGCTATTGGTGCACATACCCAGAACCATCCTATTTTGAGCAACGAGAATGACCAGACCGCAGAGCAGGAAATCCTGGGATCAATAACCGAGCTGGCTGATTTATTGAGCTCTGAAGTCAGATACTTTGCCTACCCCAACGGCAGGCCAGGAGCCGACTTTGGACAGAGAGAGATGGACATTCTGAGCAAGGCAGGCATAAAAATCGCCTTTTCCACTGAAAAGAAGAGATTTTCTCATAAAGATAACCCCCTTGCTGTCCCCAGAAACGGATTGACTTATGGAAATAATGCGTTTGTTCTGGCAAAGCTTATGGCGGGATCTAAGTGGGATTTGTTAAAAAAAATGAAAACACCGTTAAAGACACGATAACATGCAAGGAATCTGGATCAGGCAGCTGACACTGCTGTGTATATTTTTTCTAATGCGTTGTAGGGTTAATTGCCTGACTTTTTGCAGGCGCATCATCTAATGATACTGTGAACTGCTGCGTAAGCTGTTTGATTCAAATGCAAAAAGTTCAAGCAACAGGCTTCAGTTTTTAAATGGTTTTATATCTATTTGCTTTTTTTGCATTTGCCCGCCACGCCTCTCAGTGTTGAATCAGGCATGTTTCTTCTAAAATCGGATAATCTTGAGTCCTGGTACGTATTTTTCAGATTTGCCAGCAAATCTCTTTTTCAGCTGATTTAACTCCATCCCTTTTTTCTTATTAAATCCTTATGGTTATCAAGTTAGTGCCAAGATGGATGATCAGGGCATGTAACTTGCTGATACAATTCTGAAGGTATAAAAGCTGTTCCCCACGTTTCTTGTCTAAAGCGGGCTTTGCCCGCAACCCAATAAAGAAAAGAGCTATTTGACAGGATTAACAGGATTAAGAGATTGATTAAGAGAAAAATCATTTTGTCCTGGCCCCGGTTGAATGCCCTGCGGGCTAGCTCTTCGAGCTATTCAACAGGACAAGCCGGAAGCCAGGCCAAAAGGTTATCAATCCAGCACTCACTTTTTTCCGGCACTCATGAAGAAGAAAGTGAGTGCTGGATGGTTAATGCAATCTGCGGCTTCCGGCTTGCCCTGTGAAATTCCGAAGGACAGCGCAGCTGATTTCACCGGGGCCGCTGATTGCTTATCCTGCTTGCCCCGTTGAATCTCTTCCATTCAACTGGGGTCAATCCTGTTAATCCTGTCTAAGTTTCTTGTTTTTTGTGACATGGTCTCAGGAGTAAGTCTAACAGGGTCTGCCCAGTTCACCAAACTTGCAGAGACTTATTCCCCAGTGACCAAATAGAGCCGATCCTGCAGGCGTAACCATTCAAGGGGTCCTCGGTGGTGACTCATGGCATTAGGACAGGGGACTGTCCCCCTGGCCGGTATCTGCTCCCCTGAATGGTTACCATCTGGCTAAGTGGTGAAGCAGTCTTCATGTTTAAAATGCTCAGGATAATGCGGGTGAAAAGTTTATAAAAGCAGATAGTTGATTTTTTTGATTAATTATTTTTAACAGGAGGTGTTTTTTATGGTGTCAATATTGAAAAAAGTCACGACCGGTTGGGTTTTGGGAATCTTTTGTGTTTTTCTTTTTCCTCTTGCTGTGCATGCGGGCAAAATCAATTTTTATCAGCTGGGTGTTTCTGGAGGGGCATCGCCGTATTATCAGGGGGTGCTTAGTGAGGACTTAACGCTTACGATTACAAACAATAAAGAAGGTTCACTGCTTTCTCATTTTTATTTTTATGGTCTTGGCGATATCAAGGTAGCTGATGTTGATGGCTTTAAAAATCCTGCAACTCCAGGCTTTTTACCCGGTCTCTACTCACCTCCGGTTACTCCGGACAGGTCCTTCGGGTTCAGCAGTCCAGCCTACAGGGTTGCAGCCGGAGACCAGATTGCTTTTGCTCTAAGTGATGGCAATTACGAGGATGTTTTTTCTTTGATCAGAAACAATGATCTGATCATCGGCCTTTTTGTCCAGGACTTTGATGGAAGTGAAAGCGCTCAGTTCGCTTCAGTTCCCTTGCCTGCTTCGGTGGTGCTTTTGTTCAGCGGGCTGGCAGGACTGGTATTTTTCAGAAGATTTAAAAAGGATGAGCAACCCTGAATTCTTCAGTTTTATACTATGAATGCCCCCTGAGTGTAGTCTAAGCCCTGCAAAGAACTCTGGTTTTTTGCAGGGCCTTTTTATGTATCACGACCGGGCCGAAGCGGTTTCTGCAGCGCAGAGCAAAGCATGAGAAAGAGAATGCAAGAGTAAGAGGTTTGATATTCATATGTACATGATTTTTGCCTGAAAAAAGTCTTAATTTTCTGGACAAATTGCCTGCTTCTTTCGGACTAAATTTGTTTATTGGTTGTATATTTTTGGATGCAACCTGCCAGTATTGTACATCTTTATTAGCAGGCATTTGGCTTTTTTTCAAGCATATTCTTTGCATATTATTTTTGGGGTTGTAATTGATATTAAAAATTTTCTTTGCTTTGAAAATGTTTAGCATTCAACAGGAGTGGATATGCTTGAAAAAATAATGCAATTGACTGAATTGAAAAGAATAGTCCCCGCTTTGACTCAGGGAGCAGATCCTATGTTCCCGGGGCATTTTGTTGTTACCAGTTCTCTAGCTGGTGAAGGAAAAAGCCTGGTTGCATCCGGGGTGGCGGTTCAAATGGCGTCAAACTCTTCGTCCAGGGTGCTTCTTGTTGATTTCAACTGGCGCTCTCCAGTTCTGCACAGACATTTTGGCAGGGATCAGGACTTTGATTATCAGAAACTGCAGGGGTCCAGCAATCCCATGAATCTGGTCCAGAAAACGGACTACAAAGAACTGGATTTGTTGCCTGCTCCCAGGACAGAAAAAAACGATCGTTTCCCTGATGGCCAGGAATTGTGCGTGGATATTCTAAAAAAGGCCCGTGAGCAATATCAGAATGTAATAGTTGATACTGGTCCGCTTTTTCCGGAGAACAGATTCATGCTGGATCCATTGCGCCTGGGTCAAAGTGCCATAGGCACCTTGCTGGTGTACTTGGCGGGGGTCACGCCCAGAAGTATAGCCAAAAAATCTGTGGCCATGTTCAGAGAGCATGACATCGGACTTACCGGAGTGCTCATGAATGATTACCAGAATCCCCTGGCCGGCAGGGTTTGATTTTTCAAGCTTCATTGCCACAATTTTTGCAACCTTCTTGTTTTAAGGAGTCTGTCATGCTTTTTCATTTGCGCATACTCGTTCATGCCATAATGCAGAGAAAAAAATACCTGGCCCTGATTCTTTTACCTCCATTTATTTTCCTGGTGGTCCAGGCCTTTATTCCCCACAGGTATCATATGACCCAGGACCTGGCCGTTGAAGAAGGGGCCATGTTTGTGTTGGGGCAGAATCCACTGGAAACGGTCCGCCTGGAAAGCCTGGTGCAGCGCCCGGAGATTCTGTTCACCGACACCCTGGCCCTGATGGATCTTCGCAACCATCTACTCATTACTGAGGCTGCTCATCGTCCTGAATGGTCCGAGTGGCTACCCTCCACTTTTGCCGTATTTGTGCAGAGGGCGATATACGAAAATCTGTCTTTGACCATGAAAGACGGTCACACTCTATCCCTGGAGTATCATGGTCCGGACAGGGATCTGGGAGCGGCTCTAATCAATTTTTATTCCCAGAGGCTGATGGCCGGTGCCCGAAGAGCTGCTGAAAGATCACTGGTACAGCTGACCTTGGAAACAGGAGAGCCTTTGGGAGGCAGAAGCGCTTTGGGCAAAGTGTATGTCGAGGCCCCCATGCAGGTGTCCACGAGCAGGGTGCTTTATTCCCGGGAACGTGCTGGTCCTGCCCTGTGGACTCTGGGAGTGTCCACAGTGATTGTTTTGTCTTTCATGTGTCTAGCGCAGTACCGCAGGCCAAGGCTTTACAGCGTCAGGCAGGCCTCCAGATGCCTGGATGCCAGGGTCCTTGGCTCTTTTCCTGATCTGAACAAAATCAAATTCCACTGATACCACGATTTTCAGGCGGCAAAAAAATGATCAGATACTTCCGGCGTACTGCAATATTCTCGGTAGTCCTCCTGTTTTCCCTTATATGTTTCAACTGGCATGTAGGACATTGCGGCAATGTTTATTATGTCAGCAGCAATGATCCTTTGGCCAGCGACATCAACCCGGGAAGTGCCGAGGAGCCCCTGCTGACCCTTGGTGAAGCCCTCAGCCGGGTCACAGCCGGAGATACCGTTGTCCTGGAGCCGGGCACTTACCGGGAAAGCATGCTGTTTTCACAGGGCGGCGAGAGCGAGGATTTTCCGGTGACAGTCAGGGCAGGTGTGCCGGAAGCAGCTTTTGTGCTGGGATCTGATGTCGTTGTGGGCTGGGAGCATGCCTTTGATGAGACCTGGGTCAGGCACGGCTGGGAAATCAACAGCCAGCAGGTTTTTGTAGACGGACTGGGCCTGCAGCAGATAGGTCCTGGAAGTCTTTACCATTACCTGGAAGTGGATGGAGATACAGCCCTGCCGGTGGTGGGCAGTGATTTTTCAGATATGTATCCCGGTTCCTTCTGGTATGATGAAGACATGGGCTCTTTGTACGTATGGCTGCCTGACGGATCATCTCCAGAGAACTATGTAATGGAGGCATCGGTGCGGGATTTTCTCCTGGCCCCCAACAGCCTGGATTATATCAATCTTGAAGGACTGGTGTTCGCCCATTCCAATACCGGCACCTCTGGTGAAGAAGTCTCCATGCTCAATATCAGTGGAACAGGCTGGAAGCTGGAAGACAACTTTTTCCTTATGGCGGATATGTCCGGTCTATCCCTTTCCGGCCGGGACCATCTTCTGTCGGGCAACACCTTTCTCCTCAACGGTTATGCCGGCTTGGTACTCAGGGGACATGAAGACCAGGGGGAAGAACGGCAGATCCTGATGAGCGGCAATGAGCAGAGTTATAACAATACCAGGAACTTCGATTTCTCACTCAAGCCCGGGGGGATTAATATTACCGACGGATGCAGCGGGCTGACCATCGAAAACAACCTGGCCTGGCGCAACCACATGTTCGGCGTTTCCATGGACAGCCAAAGCAAGGATATTGTCCTGGAAAAGTCTTTTTTTCAGGACAATATACTGGGAGTATATGCCGAGGAAACAGACAGTATTATTGTCAAAAATAATATTTTTAATGAAAATTTTTATGCAGCTGGCCTGGACTCCACCAGCAATACCCACGTTCTATTCAATACGTTCCATGCAAATGAGTATGCCTTTACCGCCATGGATTCCATGGGTGATAGCCCGCTTTTCCAAAATAATCATATTCAGAACAACCTTTTCAGCGACAGCCTGATTGTGGATCTGGGGCTGTATATTCCAGACTTTCTGGATGAGGGGAATACCTCTGACTATAACGCCTATGCCAGAGCTTCCCAGGAAATAGCCAATATCTGGATCGATGAAATAGGTTTTCCTGTATTTTCTTTTTCCCTTTCTTCTTTTCAGGATCAGTCGGGATTGGACCAGAACTCAGTTGTTTCGGCTTCCATCTGGCCGGAGGAACATGACTTTGCCTTTGTTCCCCCTCATGACGCGCTGATTATTGATGCAGGTTCCCTGGAACTGCAGGCGGTGCTGTCCGATTTTTACGGACGTGAACGCCCCTGGGGTATGGGGCCGGATATCGGGGCAGTTGAGTATTATCCTGATGATGAAGAATTTCCGGAATACCCTCATGAACTGGCAGAATTGGATCCTTCCGTTCCGGAGCAGCCGCCTGAACCGGATATGTGGGAGATTAGTGTTTCCGTAACCGGTGAGGGGCAAGTAAAGGTGAACCCGGACCAGACCGAGTATATGGATGGATCAATGGTGGAGTTGTCAGTGCATGCCGGTGATGGGTGGTATTTTGTGCAGTGGCAGGGTGATCTGTCCGGGAGTGAAACTCCTGTGACCCTGGTTGTTGACGAAGATAAGAATATTTCTGCCTTGTTTGAAAGATTGTATACTCTGAGCATTTCAGTTGAGGGGGAGGGGAGCATAATCCGTACACCTGATTTGTCGGAATACGAGTCCGGTGAGAGTGTAGAGCTAGAAGCTGTTGCTGCCGATGGTTGGGAATTTGTGGGCTGGAGTGGCGATGCTTCCGGCACAGATACTTCTTTGGTGCTGGTCATGGACACCGACACAAGCGTGACAGGCGTCTTTGAGGAAATTCCGGAACCGGAGCCTGAAGGTGAAGTATTTGTATTTGACCCCAATGCCTATGAGACAGGCTATAATCCGGTTGGAGATGTATTTATTCAGCGTCTTCCCGGATCCAGTGATTTCGGAGGTGATACGGGTATTGCGGAAGTTTCTACACCAGTCGGCAATAAAGTCATGCAATTCACCACTGAGTTAAGCTCCCCTTATTTTCATGGTGGTGTTCGCTGGCTTTATTGGACAGAATTTCAGAGAGATCAGGATCAAATTGAATTTCTCTATCTTTTCCGGCGCAGCGATCCAGAATATACAGAGCTTCTTGGCTGTATGCGCATGAGCGGTGAGGCAGAGCTTAATACTTATGCTGCGGGGTTGCGCAATAATTCTGATGAAATAAGAGGTCGCCGTGTGTTGCAAGGCAACATAATTAATGCTGGAGAGGAAAATCATAACCTGTCCGGAGATACTGTTGGGGATTGGATATGGGTGCGGGGTCGCATGGATCAAGATTCTTATACAATCAGATCCAGGGCATGGCTGCATGGAGACAATGAGCCTGAAAACTGGATGCTGGAATGGACTGACCAAGATGAAGCCATAGAGAAAGGCGGGGTTGGTATGGAGGTATATATACGCCAGGCAGGAGAGAGCGTTGAATTGGCCTGGCTGTCGATGGGAAGCAGGGGTGAAGTTGCTCCTGGTCCTGAGGATATTGAGGAGTTACCGGAGCCCACAGAGCATTACACTCTTGACATTTCAGTGGAAGGCCAGGGCTCTGTAAGTCTATCTCCTGAACGTGATCAGTTCGAATCCGGGGAGAGTGTGGAGCTACAAGCTGTGGCTGCCGATGGCTGGGAATTTGTAAGCTGGAGCGGCGACTATTCTGGAACCGAGCCTTCTGTTGTGCTGGTCATGGATACGGACATGAGCGTGACAGGGATTTTTGAGGAAATCCCGGAACCGGAGCCCGAAGGTGAAGTATTTGTATTTGATCCCAATAGCTATGAGACAGGCTATAATCCGGTTGGAGATGTATTTATTCAGCGTCTTCCCGGATCCAGTGATTTCGGAGGTGATACGGGTATTGCGGAAGTTTCTACACCAGTCGGCAATAAAGTCATGCAATTCACCACTGAGTTAAGCTCCCCTTATTTTCATGGTGGTGTTCGCTGGCTTTATTGGACAGAATTTCAGAGAGATCAGGATCAAATTGAATTTCTCTATCTTTTCCGGCGCAGCGATCCAGAATATACAGAGCTTCTTGGCTGTATGCGCATGAGCGGTGAGGCAGAGCTTAATACTTATGCTGCGGGGTTGCGCAATAATTCTGATGAAATAAGAGGTCGCCGTGTGTTGCAAGGCAACATAATTAATGCTGGAGAGGAAAATCATAACCTGTCCGGAGATACTGTTGGGGATTGGATATGGGTGCGGGGTCGCATGGATCAAGATTCTTATACAATCAGATCCAGGGCATGGCTGCATGGAGACAATGAGCCTGAAAACTGGATGCTGGAATGGACTGACCAGGAAGCCGGCATTGCTTCCGGTGGGGCCGGTCTGGAGGTGTATCTGCGCCGGGCTGGGGACAGCATCGACCTGGCCTGGTGGTCCGTGGGATTTGGAGGGGCTGCAGCAGAGTTTCCAGAGGAAGAGACTTATGAAAATGATGAATTCTTCCCTCCAGAAATTTACGGTCATTATTTTGATCCAGCATGGGCAGAAGCAGAGCCTGGTTTAATCAGGGATCTTGGCTACGGCAATCCTTCTGAATGGCCCGTGGTTAATGGTCATGATACCAGGATCGTAATTCAAGATGAACAGAGTGTAGATCTGAAAGATATCAGGGCAGCTATATCTTGGGACTCCGGTCCGGACAAATACGGCACTACCTATATACATATCCGCAACTGTGAGGAGGTTGTGGTGGAGAATGTACACCTGCTACAGGCTGATCAAGATTACCTGGCTTCCCATACATTGTTTATTGAAGACTGCGGCAAAGTGATTTTGAGAGATAGTTCTTTTCATGGGTCTGTTGAAAGACATCATGTCCGCATGGAGGGTAATGCTGAGGTGATCATAGATAACGTGGAAATCTCGGGTTATGACTATGGGAATGGTATCATACGTACCGGAGGAGGAATCAGAATTGAAAACGGCGATGAAAGCCGCGGGGGGGTGGGACTTGCATCCATTTCCTCACCCAATCCCAGAGAGCTTGAGTGGCTGCAGATCACCAATTGTCATATCCGCGACAACCTGTCCAACCCACAGAGACTCAAGCATGATGGAATACTAATTCATTCGGGAGGCAACAGCCTGATATACAACAATCTGTTTGAAAACTGGCAGGAATTGGATGCGGCCTTTGATACTTCCCACAGGAGGTGGCAGGATAATAACTACGTAAACAAGACTATCCACATTGAGAAAAATAGATTTATCAACAACCAGAGGATCAAGATGCCTGGTCGTTCTGTGGCAGACAACAGCATCGTCTTTTACAAAAACTACTTCGAAAACTCAGGCCTTTATGATTACCATATTGGATATAATGTAATTTTCCGAGAAAACCTTTTTGATGGAGTGTTCGACTCAACCATGCTAACCCTGTGGCAAATTAATGGCCCCATGCTCTTTGAAAGAAATAACTTTATATTTGAAGACCTGCATATGTTCATCCGGGAGGGAGGAGCTGCTGATCCTGATGCCCATACACATGTAAACTTGCGGGATAATATTTATTTTCTGGGCAATGTCAGCACTTGGCTTATGGGCAAGCAAGTCCAGGCTTATACCTGGGAAGAATGGCAAAATGTTGGTTTGGATACAGGTTCTGAAATCAGGCCTCTATCAGAAGCTCCTTAGGCATGAGATGTGTAAGTTTAAGAAAATAAATTAATTCATTCGAAGCGAGTGAAAAAAGACTGCTTGCAGCAAAAAGTATACATAAAGACAAAATATTTGATGACATTTAGTTTAACTGGTGTTATGCATTTATATATTTTCAGGTGCATTATAATAAGAAGCTAATGTTAAGGTCATTGATGAAAACCGCTATGATGCAGATACAAAAAAATAATTTTTTAAATCTAGTTATGTATTCATTTTATATTTCTGTCATCATTAATATTTTCATTGCAGAGCACTATAAGGAATAACTTTAATGGAATTATTGCATTTTGTCTCGATTACTGGCATACTTGTCTTGCTTATACTTGCTTGTACCTGGAATTTTCCATTGTTCTTTTTTGGACTGCATATTTTTTCCAGGTCCATCTTGGACAGTATTCCATATGTTACATATTCGGATATATATGCTGGTTTTTCAGTCATGCAGATATACTCTATATTTGTTGTTGCCTACTTGTCTATGTATCTTTTTTTTCACAGAGATACCCAAGTAAGGTCCATTCCTGCGGCAATTCCAGTACTCCTGGTTATTCTGTCCTTTATGGTCTCAGGCATCATCAGCAATGACTGGAGGCCTATTTTGGAAAACACGACTAAATGGATCTACATGATATTACTGGCAGGATTCGTTTTTCATATTCTTAAGACCAACACCTTGGACAGTCTAATTCGGGTGTTATGGCTGTCACTGCTTCCCGCAGTTTTCATTCAGTTCATGGCTATAATCACTAATGACTACGTCATTACCAGCGCAGGCCATATAGGATACTTTGGAGGGTATCAGCATCAAAATATGATCAGCTATTATTTGCTGGGGTTTACATCCTGTTCCCTGTATCTTGCAGTTCAGTCAGATAAGTTATTTTACAGGCTATTTTTCATGCTTTCAACCGGTTACGGTATCTTTGCGGTTTATGCCTGTGGATATCGCACAACCCTGATTGCTCTAATGATATTTCTCATAATAACCTATCTGTACAGTATTAAAAGATTGGATTTATCTAAAAAACTCCTGGCCATAAGTTTCATGCCCCTCGTAATGATTGTGGGGATTTATTTTGCCGGTGGAGAAATTTTCCATAGGCTCAGCGATATCTGGGTGTTTTTGCAAGCTCCAATGGACCACATAGACTTTTCAGGTAACGCCAGCATGACATCACTTTTTTCCGGAAGGATATATATTATTAACGTCCTGATGCATGCCTACCTGTCTTCGCCCTTCGAGTCCCTATGGGCAGGCATGGGATTGGATTCAGCAAGGCAGATCATCGGCACATACCCGCACAATGAATTTCTGGCTGCCCTGGTGGAAAGCGGTATTTTGGGGCTGAGTGCATTTTCTCTTTTCGTGGTTACTTATTTGTGGACCGTTAATTCTGGAGACTTCGTTGCTTCAGTCAAGGAAAGCGTTATAGCAGGTACTGGTACAGGACTACTCATCATGACTCTCGCTACCATGCCTTTTAGAGATATGCGGGCCATGATCCTGTTCGGAGTCTTTCTTGGGATTGCCCATTTTAGCATTTATATGAGAAGGCAGAAACCACATGAAACCTAAAGTTCTTTTTGTAGCCTCATATTTTGAATCAGACTGCATTAGTAACTACACAATGCCTTTTATTGATCGTCAGATGGAGTCTCTTAGAGAGGCTGGCCTCGATATTACCTCATTTAGTATCGAATCATTCAGAAGTAAGTATAATTACATTAAAAAATCCAGACTTCTACGTGACTATTTAAAGGAAAATAGAGTGGACATTGTCCATGCCCACTATTCATATGCTGGGTTAACCTGCGGAATAAGTAAAATTAGACCATTGGTAGTCAGTCTCATGGGTACTGATGTTTATGGAAGAGTGGGCAAAAGCTTGGCTGACAGGACAATTAATTTTATAAACCGGATGATCATCAGGCTATTGGCTTCAAGATGGGACGCCGTTATTGTCAAATCAGAACAAATGAAAAAGTTTATCTCCCATTCAAATCTTCATGTCATCCCCAATGGAGTGGATTTCGGAAAATTTTATCCCATGGATAGGCTCAAGGCTCAAAGTCTCCTTAATTTAGATCCGCACAAAACTCTTATTCTCTTTGGAGGTAATCCTGACAATCCAAGAAAAAACTACGCCCTGGCCAGGGAAGTTTTCAAGCTTGTTTCTCTTGAAATACAGGACATCTCCATGATTCATTTGAAGAATATTCCACATCAGGAAATTCCAGTTTATCTGAGCGCATGTTCTTGCCTGCTAATGACTTCTATTATGGAAGGGTCGCCCAATATTCTCAAGGAGGCTTTGGCATGTAATCTACCTGTCGTCTCTGTACGGGTAGGAGACGCAGAGGAGAGGCTTGCAGGGATGGATATGTGTCGGATTTGTAGTTATGATCCCATGGAACTGGCTCGAAACGTTACCGAAGTGATAGGTCAGGGCCTCAGGCCGGACAACAGGAGCAGAATCCAGGACTTGGAAATTGGCCGTGTGGCCGACCGCATTACTTCAGTATACCATCAAGTCCTTGAACAATATCGTCAAGGAAATGCTCTATGAATTCAGGAAGTCGGACTTAATCACCGAACTGTCCATGGTGTGAGCGCCAACCTGAACATGTCTTAATTGTGCCGGTTTGAAATTGTTTATATCTTATCCTTGTATCTTCTTATAAAAGAGAAAAGAGAAAAAAATTTTTTTGTCTTCTTTTATGTCCTTTTTTTTCTTCCTGTTCTGCCTTGTCGTTTGCGTATTTGCTTGCCGGAGGCAAGGGAGGGTAAGTTCTTGGGCATCACAAATGTGTTCAGAGTGGTAATAGAACCTCATGATTTCGACGTATAAAAAATGATTTTTCGAGATTTGTCAAATGAAGATGGAGAAGTTGTTTTTTTATTTATCAAAATAGAATTAGAAAGCATGTATACTAGTTTTAGTCATTAATGCTGATATGGTGGCTGTTTTTTATAATATTTTATTTTGGCGAAATCCTAAACAGTTATGTGTTCCCAATAAGATGTTTGCATAAATATGGCATGATAGTTTACCATTCGTCCATGATTTAAAATATTTTATAAGAAAATTAAGTTGGTGTATGTATTATGAAAAATAAATGCCTGGATTGATGCACCTGCAAAAAGTCAAATATTTACTGAAAGTGGTAAATATGGATGGTCTAACTATTTAATTTTACAGACTACTGACTAGTGCAACTAGAAATAAGACTTTTTACAGTCGTATCATAAATATTATAGTGTAGAATATCTACCATTATAACAATAAAGCTATGATCGTGATGGTATATCTATTATATGAAATGTTAACATATGAATTTGTTGATATTATTAAGCAACGAAAAAATTAAATGATTAAAAATAAAATTACTTCATCTATAATGTGTCTTGGCTTTTCTTTATTTGCTGTTATAAAATATTACAAAAAATTTATTTTCCATTCAGCAAGCCCGGTAAAGTTTATTGTTTTGTTACGGCTAAGATTTTTTGCTGAGCGTGCTAAGTGCGCTGAACTATGGGGTAAATCCACAGAGATATGGCAAGAGATACTACATATCTGTTCAGGTAAATCACCGGTAGAAGCTTATCTGGAACTGGGTAGAGCAGGGCGGCTTTATGGATTACTTGATATTGCCGAAGAGAGCGTTAAGTCAGGTTTAAACATGCATCCCCATAACATCCAATTGAAAAAGGAATACGCTGAGATTGCCACGCATCGTGAAAACTGGCCAGAAGCTATCAAAAGATGGCAGGAGGTAGTTGAAAAAAATGATGAAGATTTGAGTCCAAGCATCTCATTGATACAATTATCCAAAGCAATTCTAAAATACAAGCTGTATAAAAATAATAAAATTGAAGCTCAGCTATGGAATGACTTTAAAGCGATAGAAATTCAGATTCATAAAATAATTGCAAAAAAGTCCCATGATCCTGTTTTAATGTTGGAGCTTACAGAATGGGCACTAATTAACAATGAGCGTTTACAAGCTGAACATCAGTTGTCGATGTTTATGAATGTTTGTAGAACAACGACTATAGCAAGCAGTCTAATTATAAAATTTATCAATTTATGTAATAATAACAATTTATTAAAGAATAAAGATAAAATGTATTGCGCAATAAATAATTATAGCGATATAAAAATTAGTACTGTCAATGTATTATCATATATTTCAAATAAAAAAATAAAGTACAATGAAATAAAAACATTAAATTGCGATAAAGGATTATCAAATCATGGAGTATGGTTTCATGAAGCTAGAAGTTATAAAATAATAGAAAAAGTCACTTCAGTGCTAAACGAAAAGATTGTTTTACGACATATTTACAAAAACAATATTTCGACAGAGGATATAGTTCCACGTTTGTATGGATATATTGAGCATGAATACATAAGTATTGTCTATATGGAATACTTAAAAAATATAGGCAACGTTCCTAAGTTTAACAAACATAATGCAGTAAAGATATCTGACGCAATAATAATGTTTGAAGATTATTTAAGTAGTATACCTGAAATTTGTTCAAAAAAATTTAATATTAACAATATTGTATACAGAATAAAGTTGCTATTTGATAAAGTATCCTGTTTTGAGTCTAAAGATATTTTGAAAAAACTATGTAAATTCGTAGAGTATGAATCTTTTATATTAACAAATTATCCGTATGTTGCCTGCCATGGCGACCTGACCTTTGATAACATGTATTTTAAAATGTATGAAAACGGCAATATCTCAAAAATTAAAATATTAGATTTTGGACTTTGCATGAAATATCCTATCGGATACGATTTTCATCATTTTATTCGAGAATCTATTCTTAACAAAGAATTTTTACCTTTCTTGCATCAAATGATTAAAAATTACGCATTGGCAAAAAATATAGACGAACAGAAGTTATATTACAATGCTACTTTTTTTGCAGCGATAAGGGCTTTAAACGTCGTTGGAAGAAGTAATAATAAAGATTTTCTTTTCAAAGAAATAGATAACCTGATAAAGATAACTCGCTCCTTTTTTAAGATCCGGAATAATTGATGCGCCTGCAAAAATCGGATTATGAGCAATATGGCAATAAATTAAACTTATAATCCTCTGTTTTTATTGACCCCTGACCCCTCTTGCCCCCTGTTAAACACTTCTGAAGAAATTTTTGAAGGAGTTTCTCTGGTTCTCCAGACTCCTGCAAACGCAAAAAGTCGCTTTTTTGCCCAATCAAGAATAAAGCCAATAATTCGTGTTACGACTTTTTTCGATGATTACCTAAACATTTTCTGACGCAGGCCCGAGACGGTCAAAGTTTTACGAAGATATGAACGGAATAGCTATAAAAAAACAAAAGTATCCCTGTATCCGCTTTAAAATCTTTCTTTTTTCGACTTCTGGACCCACTACTGCCACCTTCCATCCAGTTGAAAGCTCTTTTAATGTTTAAGGACGTGACCGCCATGATAATTTTAAACTTTGATTTCACGGATCCCCGACATCTCAACCTTCTCAGGCCAAGATTAACCTTGAGTTGGGAAAAGCCGGCTTCACCTCCGGCCCGTTGTTTGAAAAGATTGATTCGTTCCTGATCCTCTTGAAAGGCATGTCTGCTAAGTTCAAAGTCCATGACTCTAAAGCCTTCAGGCGGCTTTCCGGTGGGAGGTGCTATGAGGTCAACGCCTTTTTCCTGCAGGGCCTGATGATTTGCATCGGATTCATAGCCATTGTCAGTCAGTTCCACATCAGGCTTAAAGACCTTCTCCTCTCTGGCATCTATTGATGGCTGCAGGAGTTCATGGTCCGAGATATTGGCGGGGGTAACCTCTGCATGGGTGATAATTTGCGGATTAGGCGTATCCTTGTCAGGTGCACAGGTTTCTTATGTATTGAGCTTGACCCCGATATCTTTTTTGTGGCCATTGTACTGAGCATCGGGATCATGGGGATTGGCCATGGACGATCCCTTTCATTCCTCATTTATCTCGACTTTGATTTGGCCCTGATCATCCGCGTCCACCTGTTCATTGATGAGGCGCAGTACCAGCTGATCAGAAAAAAAGGCTTCAAGTCCGCACAGCGTCCGAGGGAAATTTACAATATAGCTTCCAGCGGACATGTATCCGGCCAAATTCCGCTTTTCTCAACCATGCCATTAGGGAACAGGGGTTAATCAATTTATATGCTCATGGCTTCTGGCGGCCATGACCATCATCTGAAATCCATGGTCTCTGGAAAGCAATTCTTCGTAAGTGCCGGAGGTTTTGATCCGGCCCTGTTCCAGGATATGAATCATGTCACAATGCTCTACTGTGCTCAGCCGGTGAGCAATGATGATTACTGTTGTATTGCCTTCAAGTCCTGCAATGGCTTCCATCACTGATTTTTCAGTGATATTATCCAAAGCGCTGGTGGCTTCATCCAGCACAAGTATCTGAGGTTCCCTGTACAATGCCCTGGCAATACCTATCCGTTGTCTCTGACCTCCAGACAGCCTGATCCCTCTTTCCCCTACGACAGTATTATACCCTCCGGGAAGTTCATGAGTGATAAAATCATGGAGTTTGGCTTTCGATGAGGAAGATACTACTCTTTGCATGTCTATTTCTTCGTCTGGCAGGCCAAAGGCTATATTGGATGCCACGCTGGTGTCGGACAGATATATATTCTGGGGTACATAGCCTAACATATTCTGCCAGTTCGCGATGTTTTTGGGTGTGATAAGGGTCTTGTCCACCATGAACTCGCCTCTGTCAGGTGTAAGCAGTCCCAGAAGTATGTCCACCAGGGTGGTTTTGCCTGAACCTGTTGAACCCACCAGGCCCACCACTGAACCAGACCTGATTTGCAAAGTGAGATCATTTATGGTGTTATTTGCTGATCCCGGGTATGCAAAGTATATATGATCGAGCATAATCGTGTGTTGCGCTTTAATTCCATTTTTCTGGTCACGCTTGTGGTTCTGAACTTCATTAGACTTGACGTCATTCAACTCTCTGTGCACCAAGTCCAGGGCCGGTGCACTGAACCGGAATTTGGTAAGAGCTGAAAATATTTGTTGCAGGGCAGGCATAATTTTGTATCCGGCGAAGGCAAACATGCCCAGAACAGGCAAAATGCTGTCCAGACCTGACATTCGATTGAGAAAATATAGGGCCAGTATTACTATCCCTCCAAAGACTACAGCTTCCATAAAAAATTTGGGCAGCTTGGCTGCAGTTTCCTGGAATGCCAGTTTCAAATAGAATTCTCTGGCCGGTTGACTGAATCTTTTCTGATACTTGCTTTCCAGGCCTAAGAGCTTGACATCCTTGATGCCTCCGAACACTTCCTGGGTTATAGAATATCTTTCCATATTGGTTGTGACGCGGTCTTTGCCTTTGACATTTAGTTTGTGTCTTATGAACTTGTAAATTATCAAATAAGCCAGGCTGAGCATGGTTACAATTATGAACACAAGTACCGGGTCCACCAGGAAAAGAAGCAGGGCCATGAAAACAACAACAATCATGCTGGTGGCCATTTCCATTCCAGGAACCATGATCCCTCGGATCACATTGTCTACTTCTGAAAGAACATTTTTTATCAAGTCTGAACTGTTGCGATTCAAGTAAAAAGTATAAGGCCTGCTCAAGTAGTGCCGTAACATTTTTTGGGAAAGGGAATAGCCCCTCATATGGATAAACCTGAATTTGGCCCATGTGGTCAGAGATTTGAAAGCACTGCCTACAACAAGCAGGCATAGAACAACCATCCCTAAAAAGAAAAGAAATGCATCCTTATCTGAAAAATTTAGCGTGACATAGACCTTGTTTAGCCAGATATTGGTTTCAATGGCTTCAGGATTTCCCAAAACAGCCAGAAAAGGCATTAAGGACGCCACAGCTGCCACCTCCAGCAGGGCCATGATTAGAATCATGGCCAAGACCAGGAGGAATTTCCATTTTTCAGAAGCTGAAAAAAAAGAGTAAAGATTGTACCAGGTTTTCATTTTTTAGTGTTTCACTCAGAAATCATTCTTGTTATCTGTAAGCATTCAGGGGGTACTCAGTTTTAGTCCCTGGCACTAGGCCCTAGGCTTGGGGACTGTCCCCGGGGACTGCCCCCTGGCCGGTTTCGGCACCTCCTGAATGCTTACTGTTATCTTTATCATAGCAAGGTTTAGGCTGCCACAGTATATAGAGTTTCAAGGGGGGTAAGTAACTGACGTCACTTACCCAATTATCTTCTTTAAAGTAATAAAATATCCATTTCTGTTTTCCAGAAGTTTACGTCCGCTTTCCGCAGCTCCCAGCCTGATCTGGCCATAGAGATCTTTATCTTCCAGAAGTCTTGTCAGGCAGTCTTTTAAAGATTTTGGACTGTCAGGTTTAAAAAGTAGTCCATTGCCCCGGTCTTTTATTAAATAGGGAAAAGGTCCAAAATCAGGGGCCACCACAGGAAGGCCGGCAATTAGTCCTTCCATGGCCGCCATACATCTTCCCTCGGGATATTCAATTCTTGTGGGCACAACGAGACAATGTCCAATATTCATTAGTTTTGGTAGTCGGTCATGTGCTATCCTTCCCAGACACTTTGCCCTGGAATTCATCCTTCTGGAGGAGATCTCTTTCTTCAGCGCGGGCAAGTGGTTGCCATCTCCAACGTAGTACAGCATGGTTCTGGAATGTTTTTCCATAATCCCGGTAAAAGCAGTAAGCAGGTCGAATATTCCCTTGGCCGCCTCTATTCTGCCCACATAAAGTATGTTGAATCTTTTCGTACTCAACATAGTTCTGATGCTACTTCCAGGGTATAGTTTTTTTTTATACCATACTGATTTTTCATCAAAAACACAATCGAACATGGTGATTCTCTCCGGTGGCACACCATCTTTAATGGATTCTTCCAGAAGAAATGGCCCATGGGCAATAACTGCGTCAGCTCTATTAAGAATTAGCCTGTCCATAACACCCATAAACCTTTTTAGTTTTGACATATCATCAGTGGTAAATGTAATATGTCTGGAAAAAATAAATTTAGACTTGGTAAGCCGTGCTCCGACAAAACACGCCCAGCAGGGTAGAGAACCTGACCAGCAGAGTACTGCATCAGGCTTGAACCTGAGTACCCGGATGAAGATAAGACAGGAGTTTTTTATTAGGCGTAGAAAACGACCAGCCCTTTTTCCTGCCACAAACCAGTCCCAAGCGAGTCTTGAATACGAATGTATAGACAAAGTTTTACCAACTATTTTTTGGTCATGGTTGTCCACGGTATGCAGGGAGATTACCAGGCTTGGATTATCACCGACCAGCTTAAGGAAATCAGCCAGGAAGCTTTCTGATCCTCCAGCTTTGTTCAGTCCGCTGTCTATGAGTACTTTATACTCCTGAACAGCATTGCCTGCTTTAAGATATAAAATGCGTTTCATAGCTTCATGCCCGCGATGGCTCTCGACCCATCTGATGACTAACTCTTGCTCCTGCATTGCCCATTTTGATCAGCATGTGAAAGCAGGTAACAAGCAGTTTGTTCCGCAGACCCGGTACCCGCTCATCATTGATAATTCTAAAACCGAAGCGCACAGGTGGACAAAGATCTCTGGCCAGTTCACTAAGCAACACAGTGATGTCCGACTTGCCTTCTCTTAGTCTTTTTCTGAGCTGATGGTGGCCACCATTGATCCGGATATTTCGTTTGTAGATCTGACTAAATGACTTTCTTGCCGGGTGTAGAACCACAGCCTCTGGTGCGTAAGCCAGATAATAGCCCAAAGCCGATGCTCTCTGACCCCACTCCCGGTCTCCTCCGGATTTCAGGGTAACGTCAAATAGACCTGCGTGGCGCATGACCTCTTTCCAGGTAAACATGTTGGCCGTGGCTGCAAATTTTTTAAGCGTAATGGCATCTTTCTGCTGAAGGTAAGTGATACTGTCGTATAGTTCAGGAACACTCGGATTAAGATTATCGTTAAAGAAAAATTGTATACTGCCTCCAACAATTCCTGTTTTTTCTGCCTCCACAAGACAGGCGACTCCTGCTGAAATCCAGTCTTTATCTGGTATACAGTCCGAGTCAGTAAAAGCCAGAATTTCTCCCTGGGCCAGATGTATGCCTCTATTTCTGGCCTGATAGGATCCAGGCCTCTCTTCTTTAGTCAAAATTACCCCTTTGTAACAGTCCGCCACTTTTTCAGGAAGATCATTGGATCCGTTGTCCACAACTACTACTTCATACAGATGTTTCGGATAGCTTTGAACGGAAAGAGCTCGCAGGCAGGCTTCCAGTCTATACGAGTCGTTATATACTGGAATGATTACGGATACCTTGAGAGGAGTTTTGGACTTACCCTCTAACATGATGTCCTTCAGATCTTTTTTCACGATCCTTTTCCTGTTGATCTAACCATCTTGAATGTCGATGGAAAAAATTAATTGCAAATATCCGCCACGGCATTCTCCCTGAAAGCCATGCCAGGTTCCCATCTTTCATGGTTCCAGCCCCGGGACATTTCCAGGATCATATCTCTTGACTCTCGGATATGTTCCTTGGACGATGCCCCGAAAAGTATGGATTCAATGCCTGGCTGGGAGCATACATATTCAAATGCTTCCCTGGGTTTGAGTGCACCTGCGGCCAGGACCTGCATGGCCACTGGTCTGAACCTTCCCGAGGCAATGGTTTGCTCGTAAAGATCTTTGCCCCCACACATTCTGAAACCTATCTTGTTAATTGAACTGCAAATTATCGGGTTTTCAATTTTCGCGTCCTCAAGAACATCCAGGAGTCGGGGCAGATTCATAGTAATGTATCCAGCCTCAGCATGAAATTTGGAACTAATGTACTCGTGAAATGCCTTCAACACATCCTTCATGCCAAGGCCCAGCAACAGATCAGTGAGAACGTTTTGTAGAAAAATCACCGGTGTTTTCAGACCGGTGAACATCTTCATCTCAACGTCTATAAGCAGTTGCATCATGGTGATGAAATCTTTATTCAGGTAAGCCCACCCACCCCTGGTCAATGTAGAGAATAGTCCGCCCGGCATATATTCCTTGAGGGCACCAACCGTCCCCAGTTCGGTAACAGCATTGGCATATTTATGTGCGTATGGCATACATGGATATACTTTCAGATTGTAGTACTTGTCTGGATTTTTTCTGATAATTCGGCAAATGTCGCTCATTCTATCGTGAGTTGTACACATGAAAGTGGTTATACCCAGATTAAGGGCATTATCCAGCACATCAAGAATCGCCTTGTCTTTCTGAAACCTGATTGCCTGAGTCCTTGCTTTTTCCTCTGAAAGGTGGTTTACTGCGAAAAATTGATTGTCACCCAGTAATATTCTGTCCATCTCCCCGCTCTCTTTTAAAATTGTTAACCATAAGATCAATGACCAAGTCGGTTTTGTAAGCCTGATCAAAAGAATTGATGTTATCCTGAAGATTGTTTTTTATGCTATAGTCAAAATAGTCGACCTGTGCGGAGTATTCCTCTCCTCGTAGGTAAAAGCCGGAATCTGCAGTGAAGTCCGTGATGTACCTGGTATTCCATCCCTTTTCCAATCCGAACTCTGAGCTTTGTGTTTTTAGATAAATTTTTATTTCTTGAGCATCTGCTATAATTTTTCCTTTGGTTCCCCAAGCTTTCAGGCTGGTGCTCATTTTGCGATAGGTTTCCTCGCTCCAGTTTACCGACAAAGTACCGCTGATTGCGTTTGTCAGAGTTAGGCTTGCGTATACGGCATCCTCAATGGACGTAGAAAATACTTTTTTGAGCATGACAGAGTCCACTGTCTGAATATTATCGAAAACATACTCAATTAGGTTGATCACATGTGATGCGTAATCAAACAGACATCCTCCGCCTTCAGATTTTCTTGAACGCCAGGTCTTTTTGTTTTCAGCTTTCACCACTACTGGGCCGTAAGCTTCCCCGGTAAAATGATAAATATCACCGATCAAACTTTTATTTAAAAGTTTTTTCATATAATTGAATGTGCTCAAAAATCTGTTGTGGTATCCAACCTGACCTATAAGTTTGTATTTCTTGACTTTATCCGCCATGTCTTTGCTCTGGGTCACATTTAATCCCAAAGGTTTTTCGCAGAATATATGTACTTTGTTTTCCAGAGCAAACATGACCATATCGGCGTGCATATTGGTCGGAGTGGCAACAAATACAGCGTCCAGAACATTTTGCTCAATCATTTTTCTATAGTCTGAATAAGGTTTAAAGCTTGAAAACTTCTCTATAGCTCTAAGCAACAGACTGGAGGTATCTGATACTGCTACCAAGTTAAATTTTGGATGGGCATTGATAATGGCACAGTGTGAAATACCCATCTTGCCCAGTCCAATCACTGCAGTGTTTATCATTGCTGTTCCTCTTTTTTAAGTGCGCAGTTTAAATTAATATTTTGCATAAACCGACCTACGCAGCGAGATACTCTTTCCGGACTGCTATATCTTGGCTTGGGTGTAAAATTTTTTAGCAGCCTGATCTTTTCATAGAGTTCCTCTGATGTGTAGGCTGCCAGAACATGCCCCGTTTCTTCAAACTTTCTGGCTGTAGACAGCTGATGGTCGTTTACCATCTCTTTGTACATAACCAGTCTAGGAAAAACCAGAAGTGCCTTGTTCTCACTTAAGGCCAAGGAAATAGTGCCCATGCCCGCGTGGCTGATAATGGCTGTTGAACTTCTCAAAACGTTCTCAAAATGCTGCTTTTCCATGATAAGCTCATATTTCATAGCTTTAGGTATGTATGAGGAAAAGCCGATTTGAGCGAAGATGTCCTCCTTGATTTGACCAGAAACAATGCCCTGATCCACAATCCTCACAAGCCTCTCGAAGGAAAGGGGGTAAGTACCCAGAGTTAGCAGTATCATATCAATTTTCCAGAGTACTTGGCCTTGGGAAAGATGGAAACCAACTCTTCCCACTGGACTAGAAAAAGGTCTGCAAATCGGTAGACCAGCTTGCCACTCATGGAAAGAGAATCAATATTGGCTATGCTGTCGATCCATATAATTCTCGCACCCATGATTTTACCCCAGAGGCAAAATATTGCTATTGGGAGTGAGCCTGTAGATATTATGACCTTAGGCTTGTATTTTTTTGCTATGAGAAAAGATTTATATAGAACATTAATGATGCCAAGAATAGTATTTCTATTGCAGTCACCTAATACGACTGTATTTCCATATTTATTGCTAAGCTTGCCAACTACCTGCTGATGTGTAGTTACGCATAAATCTGGTTTACAAGGCCAATTTGTAGCATTATCTATCAAAAGAATTAGTTGATTTAAATGTCCACCTGCAGATGCGCCCACACATATATTTACCATCATAAACCTCACATATTTTCCTATTAAATAATTAAAATTAACAATTATTTTTGTATCTATAACTAAAAAACATTTATTATAGTTATGAATTATACATTAATAAATAAAATACAAAGACTTATTATCTTCTGCGTAATTGTGTAGCATGCATATCTTTTGATCCTTTAATAATATATGGATAAGTATCTATTGGTCTGAAAAGCTGAAATATAAAATATAAACATACTTTATACCAATTGATAGAAATGTCTGCGGCTTTCATTTCACTATAATGGTATCTCCAGTATGAAATGTTTTTTAGTTCAAAAATTTTTTTAGCTAAAAATCTGTGATAGCTATTGGTTAGCCTTGTCATTCTTTTATTGTAATCATATTCACTTAAAAAGTCTTTTCCATATTTTTTCATAGTTTTTACTCTTTCTATCATTCTGGTGTCATACTTTTTTATAATGCTGCTGTTAGATTCGTTATGTCTTCTAGTGAAAGTTAAGACCTGATGTACAAAACCTAAATCCCAATCCTTTAATATTTTTAAACAAACATCTGTATCTGCATGTATATTATTATCATCATAGAATGGATCATTCTTTTTGATTATTTCTGTTCGTAAAAGAAGTGATGAAGGTGATCCAAATACGTATAACAAGTTTAATAGATATAGTTTTGCTATTTTTTTTCCTGAAACTATTTCCTCGTCTGGTGCAAGGCCATCTAAGCTGACCTTATTTTCCTCAAGCCTATAAGAACTGATTATGCCGGCATTAGGATATTTTTCACCTATTTCTACCATTTTTTTAATACAATCTGAGTATAGCCAGTCGTCAGCGTGTACTATCTTGCAGTACTTGCTATTTCTATCGATTTTTTTTAAGCCCTGGTTCCAGTTAGCTATCTGAGATAAATACTTTTTGTTGGAGTATAGTTTAATCCTTGAATCATTCATAACGTACTTATTAATTATTTTTTTTGAATTATCGGAACTGCAATTATCTATCAATGTATAATTCCAATTTGTATAAGATTGATTTAATACACTGCGAATACATTCTTCAATATACTTTTCTGAATTATAAACAGGCGTAAAAATACTAATTAAAGGATTGCTATAAATATTATTATTCATAATTTTTTCCGTAATTTGTCCATTTATTAAGTTTGCTATTCCATTGTTTTATAACTTTCGCTGGAGCACCGACTGCTACACTATATTCTGGTATATCTCGGTTTATAACGCAATTTGCACCACTAATTGAATATTTTCCTATTGTTACCCCGGGCATTATTATTTTTCCGTGCCCGATCCAGCTTCCTCTCTTGATATGTATTTCTTGAATGTTAGTCAGTTTTTGATATTTATATGCGATACCTTTTTGATCTATGCCATGCATGTGATCGCCTATAAAAATATTCGATGAAAACATTACATCATCTTCAATATTTATTTTCTTAACCGCTGATATTATGACATTCGATGTAGCATTAACATTATTACCAATTTTGATTAAAGGTTCAAAGTATTGATAATCTGTATTATTGCCTAAATATATATTCAGGATTTAATATGTTTCTTGGAAAATTGATGACCAAATTACTTTGACCGTTAGCAAATCTCGGCAGTGTTTTAATCTCAATATCTTTTTTTACTTTAAGCAATTTTTGCGCCAAGAAATATCAATAATTACTTTATAATTGATTTCATGATAATATGCTATTTATATAGTGATTATAGTAATGAAGGTAAGTTGATTGATTAATTTAATTTATTAATATTAGTTACCTGAATCCGAGACGTTATATACATAGACCCCTGCGAAGCCCCCCCCCCCCGGATGGTGTTTACGGTCCATCCGAGCTTTCCGGCATGGGCAAAAACAGGGCACTTAGCGATAAATAAGCATGATAAGCCTCAAATATTCATATTTTTCCAGATTTTGGACCCACTACTCCCTGGGTGTTTTATCCATGCGCCTCCTCCTGGCCTTACGCCTGCTTGAGACGTGTGAACAGCGAGGCGAACCAGTCAAACCACGGCCTGGAACATCCCAGCTGCAGGATCAGCTGCCGGGCATGTTTCACCAGGCGGCAGGACATGAAGACAATCACGCCGCTGGCGTGACTCATCACGGTCTTGATTCTAAGTCACGCCACAGGCGTGATGGCTTTCTTAAGTCCCAGGACCTTCTGATCATATCCAGTGCAATAACTTTGAATCACGCCTTGGCGTGACAGGTCAGCATACCCATAAGCAAAAAGGCAGTGTTCATCACGCCATGCGGCGTGATTCCCCGCATCCGGTAGAGCTTGAGCACTTCCTTGTCAGAAAAGGCCTGGTCAAGAGAGGTCCAGACACTGAACACCTTGGCCTGGGGCATGAGCAAAAGCTGCCCTTTCTTCTTGAAGATTTCCCGGACCTCGAAAACAAGGCGCACAGGCTCATCGCAGCCGTCAATGTGGCGATAGGTGCTGCCTCGATACAGGTCATACCCTTTCTTCTCGTCCGAAAATACCAGTTCTCCCTTCTCCTTGGCTACCTCAAGCCAGCTTTCAGGGCTCTCACGTCTTATGTTGTGCTTGACCAGGAAGTCGGTATTCGTGCGATTCCAAAGGTTTTGAAGCATCTGCTGATTGTCAAAGCCACAATCCATCACCAGGAGCTTGGTCTCCTCGACCATCCTGTCTTTAAAACCAAGGCTCTGCAGGACAAAGTCCATAGCTTCCGGGCTATGAGTAGAGAAGTTGCCGGGATAGAGCTTGGCATTGATCATCCAGCCCCCGGCAAAATGAGCAAAAACTGGAGAAAACCCGAACTGGTTGTTGTAGGTATAGGCAGCACCTTCTTTCTTGGTGTCGGCATTGTCGTATATGACCGGGTCAATATCCACACGCACCCACTTCTTTTGGTCCTTCTCGATGTACTCATTTTCAACCCCGGACTTTTTCCAGAGCTTGATGGAAAGCTCGGGCAGAATAGTCTCCAGATCATTGTTCAAAGCCAGCTCCTGAAACTTCTGCCTGTAGGTTTCAGCAGAAGGCACACGATCAATACCCATGGAGTTCATAAAGAACTCGTCACCAATAATAGCTTTGGCGTGATCAAAGTCGGATTTGCCCTGGCTCAAAAGACCGATCATGGTTTTCAAGATATCTGCCGCGGTTATCTGAGGATTACCGGAAGTAATGGCTTTAGCTATTTTGTCCAGCTCTACGGCCCTGACCATTTCGCCCAGCAAAATCAGTCCGGCCGGGCCTGTCTGCAGGTCATCCTTATTAACCACTTTAGATATTTTTAATATTATAGCCTCCTTCACCTGTTGAGTGCAGTTACAAAAAAGTTGCATTAGTGATGGAAGCTACTGAATTTTATGGATAAAGTAAATAAAAAAAATGCATTGTTATTGCAATGTTTATGCAACAAGTTCACGGAATCAGGATTGAAGGTTATGATCTGATTTTTTAATGTCTTTATCAGTCTGATCAACGACAACTATTCCTCCCGGTTGATGACAATTATAATTCCCTGCAGCTGCTTCCAAATAACCCCCTTCCAATAATCCTCCATGTCCGAAGATAGTAGTATTTTTGGATGAGCTCAGAGAAGGCGCAGAGGATGCTTCTTGCGACATACCATTAAAATGCCATAAAAAAATTTGACTCAAAATATTATCTTGCTTTTTTTGATCAAAAACATGAATTATTTTGAACAAGTTATGATTTTTCGCATACCATCAAACACTGTGATTAAAGGTATTCATTTCTATTTTTCCATATGTAGTGAAAGATTAAATAAATATATCAATTCAATTCATCACATCAGTACTTATGCCTGTGATATCAATATTCACCATTTTTTATTATATTTAATGCTCAAGATTTAATCCAGATTTGAGATTGATCATCCCATTTTTTTATAACCGTCGCGGGTGAACCCACAGCAATGCATTTTGGAGGAATATCCTTGTTGACCAGACTGTTGGCTCCGATAATAGAACACTCTCCAATGGTTACCCCTGGCATGACAATGACATTCTGACCGATCCAGCATCCTTTTTTGATGGTGATGGGGTTTATTTTCCATATTGGCTGATACTTATATGGTGTAGCTGCACTTTGATATCCGTGTTGATGATCACCGACAAAGACGTTGGATGCAAACATGACATCATCTTCGATGGTTATTCTTTCTAATGCTGAAATCTGGACATAAGCAGTGGCAGTTACGTTGTCGCCAATCTTTATGACTGGATTAAATTTCTGGGTCGCCTTGTTGAATTCAGAATTTCTCATTTTTGAGGTGGGATATTCAGTTAGAGCTAGAAGAAAGCAGCCCGGACCAAATTTGACGTTGTCTCCAATATAGATGTGCTGGGGATTGGCAATATTTCTAGGGAGGTTAATCTTCAGGCGTTTGGGATAAGTAGCAAAGGTCGGTAAGGTGCGATCTTCGATTTGCCCTTGCACCTTAAACAAAAGGATTCCCAACATTGCAAATATTTTTTTTATATAATTTTTCATCAATTCAGCCTTGTTTACGTTGACGGTTTGTTTCAAACAAGACATCTTTCATCCAAAGATAGTGATTTCCAGTCGGACACGGACCGATGATGAGCAGTTTTTCGATCAGTAAAATATATAAGCTGCTCATTTTTAAGCATGTCTCCAACCCTGCCTGCAGGTACCTGCACGTCATTATAAGTTATGACCTGGTCCTTTTTTATATCTCTCTTCAGTCGGCAATCCCCGGCAAGACCCATGGGCAGAAGGTTTTGTTCCATGGCTACAGGGGTGTTTTCCAGTACTCCATATGTGTCGAATCCACCTATACCGTCCAGAACATCCCCGGATTTCAGACCTCTTTTGGCTGTGGTGACGACCTCGCAGACTGGTCCTGCCATGGGAGTGATGGCCGGATCTTTGAACAATACTGCCCTGGCAGCGGTTAATGGCGCTTCAATTGATGGAAGATGGTAAGGTGTATAAAACACATAAACCGGGCCAGTTCCCATTTTATAGTAATCCATATATTGCCGGGTAAGGGGTTCGTCATTATAACCCAGGACGAATACTCCTGGCGGTTCTGCCCCGAGGACATAATCCACCAGGCCGGTGTCGAGCATCTGATCAAGAGGAAAAAGGGGTGCTGACTGAGAGACATGAGCGCATGCTGGGCCATACATTCCCCTCTGACCAGCTTTAAATCCTGTGGCATTGGCCACTACCGCCATTTCAAAGGATATTTTTGTACCATCGGCAAAAGATGTGACCATGCGGGGTTTTTGATGGTATTTCCGTGCATATCCTTTCTGGGTTTCAGGAGTACGGTAGGGGTCATGAAGTCCTTTGACATTCCCAGCTAAAACAGGTCGGCAACCAATGGTTTGCACATAACGCATCAGGTTCATGAGTACCCCGGGCTGATCCCCGTCGGCATTACTGAAAACAACTCCGGCCCGGTCAGCATAAATCTTGAGAATAGGACCCAGGGTGGCATCAAGCTCAGCGTTCATGAGGATGATATGCTTGCCATGTTCCATAGCGATAAGACATAACTTTGCAGCAAAATCAATTTCTCCAGTGGCTTCAATCACTGCCTCTATGCCTTGTGCCTGACAGATAAGTTCCGGATTTTCAGTAATGGAATACCTGTTCTTTACAATGGCATCTTCTAGTTGGCTCTTAGTTTCAACAATAGAAAAGTCATTGATTCCGGCCTGCTCGTATGCCCTGGCAGCCTCATCTATATGCCTGTTATATACGGAGGACACTCTCATTCCCGGGACAGCTCTTTCAGCCTGGAATACGGTTCCTCGTCCCATATAGCCGGCCCCAATAACACCCACCCTGACCGGGTTGTTTTCCTGTTGTCTTTTTTTCAGGGCTGTATCCAGGATAATCATGGACCGTCCTTTGGTTTTTTAATGTTTAGCAGGGGCCATGCACTGTCTTTTTTGCTGACAGTAATTACTTCAAGGGGCCAGGATATGTTCAGTACTGGATCATTCCAGCGCACTCCATTTTCATATTCAGGGCAGTAAGATTCTGAAACCATATAGGATACAGCGGCATTATCTACCAGAGTCTGGTAGCCATGGGCAAAGCCCTTGGGGACATAAAGCATTTCAAGGTTGTCTGCGGAAAGCTTAGTCCCGAACCAACAGGAATAAGTGGTAGATTCCTCTCTGAGATCTATAATGACATCGAATACAGAACCGGATACACACCCCACCAGTTTTACCTCACTGTAAGGTTGGGTTTGAAAATGCATGCCCCGCAGGGTACCTGCCTTATTGTTAAATGCCAGATTGCACTGGGAAATTTCACTGTTGAGCCCCATTTTTTCAAACTCTCTGCGGCAGAAGGTGCGGCTGAAAAAGCCGCGATCATCATTATGCCGTTCTAAACGGATCAGATATGCTCCGTTAAGGGTGGTCGGGATAAAATCCATATTTTTTATTCTTTGGTGGTTCATGGTTTGGATAGAATCTGCTCAGTGCTGCAAAGTCTGAAAGTTGCTGCAGGGTGAACTCGCGCATGTCTGCACCCTTGGAGTAGGCCCTGTACCACTCTACAGTCCAGGCTAAACTTGTTGCGGCATCCATTTGCGGATACCAGTCAAGGTTCATTTCGGCTTTGCGTGCATCAAGAAGAAGAAGGTTGGCCTCATGCTGGTCGCTGGGGACTTTGTCAGATACCCAGCACGCCCCATTACCCCAAAACCTGCACAGCATATTTGCAAGCTGCGAGACAGACTGCGAACTTTCCCTGCCAGGTCCAAAATTCCAGGCTGAGGCATACGATGCACCATGCTCCCACATTTTTTCCGCCAGCATCAGATAGCCGTATAAAGGGTCCAGTACATGCTGCCAAGGGCGTACGGCATCGGGATTTCTAAGCACCAGGGGCTTGCCGTGCATAAAAGCCTGCATGGCATCCACCACCAGTCTGTCTTTGGCCCAGTCCCCTCCGCCGACTACGTTGCCGGCTCTAACGCTGGCAAGTGCTGTGTTGTTATTTGAAAAATATGATCTTCTGTAAGCGGAAATGATCAGTTCATCGCAGCCTTTGCTGCTGGAGTAGGGATCGTATCCCCCCATGGGGTCTTCTTCTCTGTAGGGTCGATCCTGTTCCTGGTTTTCATAGCACTTGTCGCTGGTGACCATGACAGCAGCTTTTATTCCCGGAGTGTTTCTCATGGCATCAAGAATATGCACAGTACCCATGAGGTTGATATCATAGGTTTCTACGGGATTCTCGTAGGAAGCTCTTACCAGCGACTGAGCCGCCAGGTGCATCACAATCTGCGGCCTGTATCTGTCCATGGTTTCCTGCACCACGCTTCTGTTCCGGATATCTCCATAGACCATGACAATACCATGATCTGCCCGGCTTAATTCAAAAAGGCTGGGCTCTGTAGGCGGTGGCAGGGAAAAGCCGATTACTTCAGCGCCCAGCGACTGGAGCAAAAGAGTCAGCCAACTGCCCTTGAAACCGGTATTGCCTGTAATAAGGACTCTTTTGCTGTCCCAGAACTTTGTGTTCATTTACCACACCTTCCAGGGAGCTTTGCCACTCTGCCAGAGTTTTTCCAGAAGGTTTTTATCACGCAGGGTATCCATAGGCTGCCAGAATCCACTGTGTTTATAGGCTGCCAGCTTTCCTTCTCCGGCAAGACGCTCCATAGGTTCGTTCTCCCAGTCGATATGTTCGCCTTCAATATAGTCCAGTGCTTCAGGTTCCAGAACGAAAAAGCCACCGTTGACCCATGCTCCGTCGCCATCTGGTTTTTCCTTGAAGCTGGATATGGTATACTGGTCTTTGCCCAGTCGGAATGCCCCGAATCTACCTGGGGGCTGAACAGCAGTAAGGGTTGCAAGGACGTTCTGCTTTTTGTGGAATTCCAGCAATCCAGTTATATCAACGTTGCTCACCCCGTCTCCGTAAGTCATAAGGCAGGTTTCATTTCCAATGTATTGTCTGGCCTTGAGCATGCGCCCACCTTTCATGGTTTCCAGGCCTGTATCCACCAGGGTGACTTTCCATGGTTCAACGTCATTGCGGTGAATGGTCATTTTGTTATGCTTCAGGTCGCAGGTAATGTCCGAGCGCTTGAGAAAGTAGTCTGCAAAAAATTCTTTGATTGCCTCTCCTTTATATCCGCAGCAGACGATAAATTCATTTACTCCATACACGGAGTATATTTTCATAATATGCCACAAAATGGGCATACCTCCAATTTCCACCATGGGCTTGGGTCTTACCGTGGTTTCTTCAGACAATCTGGTCCCCAGGCCTCCTGCCAGAATAATTGCTTTCATTGCTCTCTCCAGAAACCATTCGCAAAAAGTGTATCAACAGCAATCAATTATTATTTTCACGTCCTCATAATTTTGTGAATGAAATTATCGTGCCATCATTATTCACAGAGCAAATGCAAAAATTCTTTTTTCCCAAAAAAATAGTAAATAGCTATTAAAATCAAATTGTTGTCATTTTCTTACATCTCGTTATGCCTCTCATGCATGTTGTTTTAAGATATCTCGATAGCATAAAGATGAACTTCAAAAGAATAAGAATGATATGGTTATTAACTCCTCATTTATACACACTTTTTTATTATATTCTAGAATAGCGAACTCATTCTTTATACTGTGTCTGTTTTTCCCGTACTTTTTGTCTGCATATTGTAGATTTAACTTTATGCTTGCTCTTTTGCTTAAAAGCAGGATAGATTGGATTGGAATATATTTTGCTCAATTGTCTCTGTTTGCCGGGGTTTTGAACAAATGTATTCGGGGCAGTACTTTTCCAGAAATTATGTCAGCCCTTTTTTATCAAAACAGGGAATCGGCTGGATGGAATTTACATACAGGGCATCAACTTTAGAAGGCAGGGTCCATCAGGGCAGGATTGATGCCAGTGACAAAAAACAGGCGGCGGCCAGCCTGCATGCCCGAAACCTGATCCCTTTGTCTATTGAACCTCTTGATAGGCAAGCCATAAACAGTGAATTCCGGTCGCAGAACAGAATAAAGTATGCCTGGCTGTATTTGCACAGCCTGGATGCATTTGCGCGTGGAAAGATAGGCACTAAAGATCTGACAGCCTTTACCGAACATCTTGGGGCCATGCTCAAGGCAGGTATCACTATGAACAAATCTCTGGCCCTTTTGGGTGACCTGACGGAAAACAGGTCGCTGGCCAGGGTGATAAAAGACGTTCACAGCCGCATCAGGGAGGGAAGTCATCTGTACCAGGCCCTTGAAGAGCATCCAGAGGTTTTTCCGGAAGTATTTATCAATATGGTCCGGGCAGGAGAGTCCGGAGGTATTCTGGATGTTATACTGGAGCGCTTGTCAGAATTTATGAACGAGATGGCCAGGCTGAGAGAACATCTGGTCTCATCCATGATATATCCGGCTATCCTTGGGTTGACCGCTGCAGCCTCAATGCTTGTCATGCTTGTGGTTGTTATTCCCAGGTTCGCCGATATATTTGTGGATATGGGTATTGAGATGCCCCAGGCCACCAGAGTCATGCTCTGGTGCGGCAACTTTATTGTTCATTACTGGTGGGCACTAGGGCTTGGTGCGGTCTTATGCCTGCTTATGCTGAAATATCTAAGGTCTACTTCCGGGGGCAGGCTTTTTTGGGACCGCTTGAGAATGCGGCTGCCCTTACTGGGTACAATTTTTCTGAAACTCGAACTGGCCAGGTTTTCCAGGACCCTGGGCACCCTTCTAAATAGCGGGGTGAGCATACTGGAGGCCATGAACATAGTCAGCGGCGTGGTGGGCAATACTGTACTGAAAAACAGGCTGGCAGTTGTTTACGATGATCTCAAGCAGGGGCGTATGCTTTCCGGCTCCCTGGAACAGCATGGGATTTTTCCACCCTTAGCTGTTAATATGCTTCGCGTGGGGGAGGAATCAGGAGAGATGGCCGTTATGCTGGAAAAGGTCGGAGATATGTATGATCGTGATCTGAGAAGGGCCGTTAAATCCTTTACCTCTATTTTTGAACCGGCGGTGATCCTGGTCATGGGGCTGGTCATAGGGGTGATGGTGGTGTCCATGCTTATGGCGGTATTCAGTCTGAATGAAATGGGGATCTGAGGGGATCGGGCATGGAGCTGAAGGAAAAGACGGGGCGAGGGGGTGATGGGGCAATTTGGAGAGGGTATTGGGAAGAAATGATCGTATTAAGGAAGGCGAGGATAAATTGATGAACCAAACAGCAAATATAAAGAGCAAAAACAGGGCAGGCTTTTCACTGATCGAGCTGATCATCGTCATGATCATTCTGGGTCTTCTGGCTTCCCTGGTGGGACCCAGGCTGTTCAGGCATGTGGACGAGGCCAGGGTGAGTACAGCCCGTTCCCAGATCGAACTTCTGGGTACTGCCCTGGATTCCTACCGTTTGGACATAGGGAGATATCCCACTACTGAGCAGGGTCTGGAGGCCTTGAGACGCGCTCCTTCAGGAGTTGACAACTGGAGTGGTCCTTACCTGCCAAGGGACATCCCGTCTGATCCCTGGGGCAATGAATATGTTTACAAGTCACCGGGAGATCATGGAGACTACGACCTTTTGTCCTATGGAGCCGACGGACAGCCCGGAGGTGAAGGCGAAGATGCCGAGATCAGGAGCTGGGAGAATTGATAGGGCATGGAGCATAGGGCATGGGGCGGAAGGCCCTGGTGAAAACTCTGTTTGCGGCAGGGAGCTTTGGGGCTGTTTCACGGGGCAGCCATTGGGAAGGATGTATGGGGGTGGGATAAAAAAGAGTGGGCGATCTGGCGAGGAGAAGTGGGCATTGGCAAATTATAGAGAAGGGGGTTTTTCCGGGAAAGCCGGGCTTTCCCTGTTGGAAGTCATGGTGGTGCTGATAATCATGTCGCTGGGTATGGGACTTTACCTGGGGATAAATTACCGTCAGCAGGAAAGCCTTGAAGTCAGAGCTTTTGCCTCTGAATTGGGGAGGTTTATGGGTGCGGCGGGGAGCAGTGCAGTGGTGAACGCTACAGACAATGCCTGTGTGTATGTGAAGGCTGACAGGGAGGTTGTAGAAAATCTCAAGGGTAGGTCCATCACTGTCCCGGATGGAGCAAGGATAGTTCTGCCAGAAGATCCCGGGGCAGAAGAATTTGTTCTGGCATTTTTTTATGCCGACGGCTCCATGGGCGTAGCTGATTTTTTTTTTGGAATCAGATGAGATGATATTCGTACCCCGCAGTGATCCCCTTTTGGGTCGGATCAGGCTGATTCAGGAACAGTGAGTGAGCGGTTCACGCGCTTCGCCTGGCTTGCCACGCGCTTCGCGTGGTAGCCATAAGGATTCATGGATTGCCAGCGCCATACGTCCTGCATCATTTCCTCAAGCCCATAATCTGCTTTCCAGTCCAGATCCCGTTGAGCCTTTTCCGGGTCTGCCCAGCATTCGGCAATGTCCCCTGGGCGGCGATGGACAATTTCATAAGGAACCGCCTTGCCTGCAGCCTTTTCAAAAGCCCGCAGGGTCTCCAGGACGGTGTAACCTCTGCCGGTTCCCAGGTTCCAGGTAAAGACACCGCTTTTTCCGGACATGGCCATGAGCGCGGCCAAGTGGCCCTTTGCCAGGTCAAGGACATGGATGTAGTCGCGAACCCCGGTACCGTCCCGGGTGGGGTAATCATTGCCGAAAATGGACAGTTTGGGCAGGCGGCCTACAGCAACCTGGGAGATGAAAGGCACAAGGTTGTTGGGAATGCCGTCTGGGTCTTCCCCAAGCAGTGCTGAAGGATGAGCACCCACAGGATTGAAATATCGCAACAGGGCCACCGACCAGCGCGGGTCTGATTCAGCAAGGTCTGTGAGCACTTTTTCCACCATCAGTTTGGAGCGGCCGTAAGGGTTGGCTGGTTCACCCGCGGGAAAATCCTCCTTGATTGGTACGGACGGTGGGACACCATAGACTGTGGCCGAAGAGCTGAATACCAGGCAGTGCACCCCTGATTCGGCCATGACCCTGCAGAGAGTAACCGTGCCCCCGACATTGTTGTCGTAGTATTCCAGTGGGCATGACAGACTTTCACTTACCGCCTTGAGCCCGGCAAAGTGCATGACCGAATCAATTTTTTGTGCAGCAAAAATGCGTTTCAACATCTCCGCATCGCGTATGTCACCGTAAACAAATTGCGGCCGATGTCCGGTGATGAGCTCCACCCGGCGCAGGGACTCCTGAGAACTGTTGCACAGGTTGTCCAGTACAATGATTTCGTGGCCCGCTTCCAGCATTACCACCGCTGCATGGCTGCCAATGTATCCGGCTCCTCCGGTTATAAGGATGCGCTGCATATTCTGTCTTGCTGTGAGTTAGGCCCTGTGGCTGGATAATTATGATGCTTATGCGACACACTGATGCCCATTCTGATCCAGTAGCCCGGGAGTAGATTTTGCATAACTGTTTGCAGCTTTTGCATTCAATTTATCCAAGTCCGTTTTTTTCGTACTCAAGGCTTATGTCCTTAAAAATGCAATATTCAAACCGCATCTTTTAATCTTGGTGTAGAGGTATTGTTATTGTTAAGCACGCCTTGAGTTGGCTCTTGTTTTGGCAAAACCAATTATGATGATGAACAATTACGAGATATTATAGATTGAGCAAGAGCACGTTAATTATGGCTCGCTGTGCCCCAACGGGCTTCACCCTGATGGAGGTGCTGGTGGCTCTGGTCATTGCCGGGCTGGTGGTGGGTGTTTTTTTTCAGGTCCTTGCCGCTGGTCTTCGACTTGAATTCAGGTCAGCTGAGGTTGTCCGGGAAGTGACAGAGATCAGGCGGATCATGGATGCGCTGATGGCCATGGATGTACAGGACAGCGAATTTGCGTGGAGTGGTGAAGACTTTGGTTTAAGCTGGTCTCTTGGCATAGAGCCGGTGGAAACAGTGCATAAAAGAGGTGACTTGCCCGAGGAAGTAAGGTTGCCCGGAGAACTGTACCGCTATGTTCTGGCATACTCCATGGACAGAGGACGTCAGGGCAGAATTGTTCGCTATGTCTGGTATGAGCCGGGATTTTTTCATGAAGAGTTTAAAAGGACCCACTTCAGATAACTGCCTTTCTGCCCGGTCACGCGGCAAAAGCTCCGGATTTACCCTGCTGGAGGTGGTCATCTCCATGACCATTATCTCCATGCTGGTCCTGGTTCTGTACCAGGCATTCTCCATGGGCGTGAGAATCTGGGAGGACAGACACGGACGGCAAGACGAGACCCTGCGTCTGGAAGCGGCTACAAGTCTTTTGAGAGCCGACCTGACCCGGGCCGTACCCTACAATATTTTCTGGGAGGAAGGGGAGGCTCTGCTTTTTGCCGGAGGACCGGGCGCAATGTTTTACGTCACCAGCAACGGGACAGGCAGTATATCCGGGGCAGGGGAAGGTCTTTATTTTGCCTGTCTGTATGTTGATGTCTGTCCGGAAAAACAGGAGAAATGCCTGTATCTGTCCAAGTCCTCCCGCCCGTCTCCGGATTTTGTTCAGGAAGCCACTGCCTTCAGATCTGCAACTGACTTCAGCAGGGAGAGCTTCAGTCCGGACAGCCATATGGAGCGCAAAAGCATCCTTATGCTGGAAGGGATCATAGAGGCCGGGTTCTTTTATACCGGTGAACAGTATTTTCCCTTTGCCGGGGTGCCTGATCATGGCCTGGAACGCTCCGTGCAGGAAAATGAGATAAGTTTTGATAGGCACTGGGTGGAGAATGTACTCCCAGGTCAGGTGCGGATTTCATTGCTGCTTGAAGGGCAGGAGTATATTATTCATGTGCCTGTATCCCGGGTTTCATTTTAGGTTTGCACTTAAAGTATCTGCGCAAACAAGAGAAGACAAGGGCTTCATCCTTATTGCCGTGTTGTGGGTATCCCTGGTCTTGTCCGTGGTAGCCATGAATGCGGCCACCAGTTCCAGGCTGCAGGGGATTCAGGTGCAAAATATCCTGGAGATAATGGAGCAGGAGCATCTGTTGTATTCCGGACTGGCCCGGGGAAAGCACGAATACCTCAAGTATGAGGCCAACAGGGCTTTGGCGGAGAACAGGGAAATCTGGGAAGTCATTGCCGGTGAAGGTCTTGATCTGTGGCATCCCCGTTTTGAGCCTTACGAGATCCGGGTGGAAGATGTGCCTCTGGCCGTGCAGATCCGGGATGTGCACGGCCGGCTGAATATAAATAATGTCCAGCTTTATTTGCTGGAGGAAATCCTTGGCCATTGCGGGGTACAGGGAAGCGCCGAGATTTCTGCTACAGCCAATTCCATCCTGGACTGGATTGATGAGGATGATCTGCAAAGACCGGGCGGGGCGGAAAAGGATTATTACCTGTCCCTGCCCTCTCCCTATCTGCCCAAAAACGCACAGATTCAGGATATGCGAGAACTTTTGCTGGTCAAAGGAGTGAACAGGCATCTCCTGTACGGAACAGATGATCATCCCGGACTCATTCATTTTTTTCATGTTTATGGAGAAGCAAAGAGTTTGGATATAAACAGCGCATCCCCGGAGACATTCGTCCTGGCCGGTCTGGACGCGGACTCCGTACAGGAAATTGTGGACAAAAGAAACCTGGAACCCATAAGCAGGCTGGCCCAGCTTGGAGAGGTACTGCCCCCCGGCGTCCTGGATGAAGTGGGCAGGTATTATACTGTTCAGGGATCAGGGCAGGCCCTGGTGAGTGCCTTTATTCTGCTTGAGGACGGCAGACAGGGAGCAAAAATATCCGGTCTGCCTGTGCACAGTGAGCAGTCAGCCTGGCACATGGATTGAAATTGTGAGGCAAATTTTGCTGGAAAAGTTGCTTGCTCCTTTTTGCACCTGGGAGAGCATTATTTTCGTACTTCCGGACAGGGTCCTGGTGCGCAGGGCGGGCAGGGGGCTGCCCGGGCGTATTGCCGGGGTATTTGAACAGGAATATGATCTGGGTCCTGAAGGCGACCTGTCCACTGTTTTAAGCCTGGCCCGAACTTCCATGCCCTCCGGTTCCGCAGGTTTATGCATGCTGGGACTGCCCCTCAGGCATTTCTCCCTGGCCTCTTTTACCCTGCCCGCAGCGGCTGCCCGGAATCTGGACGAAGCGGTCAGATACGCCCTGATGCGTCATCTGCCCTATGATCCAGAAGCTGCCCGAATCACTTATCAAAGCAGGGAAGACGGGGAGCGCCTGGATATTTTCACCCTGGCCATACCTGATAAGGCCCTGTCTGCCTTTTTGAAGGCTGCTGCTTCAGCCGGGATGACAGTTCAGGAGGTTTTCCCTTCTCTTCTTTACTGGGCCCGGAAAAAAGGCGAGGGCATCTACGTCAGTCTGAGCGCCGGCTACAGTGAAATCCTGGTGCACTCCGGGGCAAGGGGCTTTCTGCATACCTGGGCAGAGGATGAAGATTTGTTTGTTCAGGAGGCCGAAAAACTTTTAAGCAGCATGCCCCATCTACCCGCCGATCTTTACTTGTGGGGGGCACGCGATGATGCAGGGGCAATCCTTGACCGCATGGGCCTGAAACCCGGGAAGGCTGTTGCCCTGAATCTGGCCCATGTCCGGGATGATCATGGGGATAAATTTCTGCAGGGCATAAGTATTGACGTGTTGCCTCTAAAGATACGCAGGCAGCAAAAAATGGCAACATACCTGGCAGTTATCGGGCTTGCATTTTTCCTGCTTGCCGTGGCTTTCTGGCCTCTGGGCGGGTATTTGGGCCATAAGAGATATCTGGCCGGACTGGAACAGAAAATCGCGGAAACAGCCCACATGGCGCAGGAACAAAGAGAACTGGCAGAGAAAAATCTGGAGCTTAAGGAAAAAATCACAGCCCTGGTCAACAGGCAAAAAGCCTATCCCCAGGCGTTGGAGATACTGGCGGAAGTTACCCGGGTAGTTCCGGATACGGCCTGGCTGTCATCATTTGCCTGTTTTGAAACCCAGGTGGACATTCAGGGAGAAGCTGATTCGGCCACGGCAGTCCTGGAGGCCATGGAAGACTCTTTTCTTTTCAGCAGGGTCAGGTTCAGTGCTCCGGTAACTAGGACAGGGGAAAGAGACAGGTTTTCCCTGGAGGCCGTGGTATCTCCATGAAGTCCTGGAGCAAAGAGCTGATCAATTTTTTGAGGGATATTTCCGTGCGCGGGCAGCCAGGTTCCAGGGCAGTACTGGTGATCATAATGCTGGTACTGATGTTTCTGGCCGGGGGCAGATATCTTGTGCAGGTTTACCAGGATCGGGCCACCTCCCTGCAGGACAGGATCCAGAGCCGGGAGATGCATTATTTCAACCTGACCCGGCTTGTTGCCGGAGGTGAACACAACAGACGGGAGTTTGAGATGTTGCAGGTATTTTTCAATGAAGAGCTGGACCCGAGGTTTATTCAGGCCCCTACTGCGGCCCTGGCCGAGGCCAGGCTGCAGGACCTGGTGAGCGATATGGCCGGTGCAAGCGGTCTGGAAATCATGAGTATCAGAATGCTGCCCAGGACGGATGACGGGGTGGTCAGTGAAATGGCTCTGGGCATAAGCGCCAGGGGAGAAATAGACTCCATCAAAGATTTTTTGTGGCGTATCTCCTCCCATGAGCAGTTTGTTTTCGCCCGCCGGGTGGAGATAAGCATCATCAATCCAAGGGAGAGAAGGCATTTTAACCTTGACTGCCAGCTTGCGGCCTGGAGCAGACCGTGAAGCAAAAATCCTATTCCGGCTTCAAAGGGCCAAAATTGGCCATCTTTCTGATTTTTGCCGGGCTGGCAGCAGTCTTTCTTGGTCTGGGTTTTCTGGACTACAGGGAAAACAAGCACCAGGAAGTACAGATTGATTTTTTTCCTGATGAAGAGGCTCCGGATATAAATATGCAGGAACTGCAGGATCAGTTTGTGCCTGGTCAGGTCGGTGATCCGCAAGATCATCAAATAATTATATCGAACAACCTGTTTTCTCCTGAGCGCAGGCCCTGGGCCAGGCCGGTATCCGAAGATCCAGACGATGCGCGTCGCGTTCAGGCGGATCCAGGCGCTTTCAGGCTGCATGGAATTATTTCCCGGGATGATGAAAGAATGGCCCTGATATACAACCATGACCTTCCCTCTCCGGATACCTACAGCCTGGTAAGAGCTGGCCAGAGCATCACCATGGAGGATAACGGCCTGCAAACTGCATATACTCTTACAGACATCCATGATGATTATGTAACCATTCAGTCCGGAGGCCGGATTTTTCATGTGCATTTATTTGCTGACCGGCCAACACGGGAGGACGACCCCCGGGAGGAACCGGAAGGCCCGCCTGATGCTTTGGAACCTCTGGCTCCGGGCACGGGCCTTGAGCATCTCATGCAGAGGCTGGAGGATGATGAAGTCAGTCCCGATCCTGCTCCTTCCCCCGAGGACATGGAGAGGCTGGTGGAGGAAGGCAGAATGCACAGGATAGACACACCGCTTGGGCCGGTTTACCGCCCGGTGAGGTGAGGATGAAAATGGAATCACCATGAAATTTATCTTCCTCCTGGTAATACTTTTTCTTTGTTCCTCCTGCGCCGCAATGGACCCGGAGATAAAAAGCCTGGCCCGGGAGCCGGTGGCCTATCCCCAGAAGGAAGAAGTGCCTGAGCATTTTGAGATGCCTGCTGTGCAGCCGGAGCCTGTGCTGAAGCCAGATGTTACAGAGGCAGAGCTTCTCAACCAGAGGCTGCAGGAGATCATTGCCGCTTCCCCGCTTGGCACCACAATGGATATCTTCGCCCCGGCAGAGGAGTTTGACCCTGCAGAGGCCAGGGATGTCTCCTTCAGCTTTTACGATGCTGACCTGGTGGAAGTGATCCGGGTGTTCATGCAGCTTTTGGAAGAGGATTACCTGATACACCCGGGAGTCAGCGGCCGGGTAAGTCTGTTTGTCAAGGACAGGTTCAATGCCCGGCAGATGCTGGGTGTCCTGGAAGGCGTGCTCAGGGTGAACAACGCGGCCATGATCAGGTCCGACCAGATCCTGGAATTTCTGCCCCTGTCCCGGGTTCCCGGGCATATCCCCGGGGAACTCATCATTTTGCCGGACAGAGAGGAGCTCCCCAGGCGGGGGCAGATCATTCAGGGGTTCGGGCTGGATTTCATCGCTGCACAAGAAATGGTTAACATTATTGAACCGCACCTTTCAGGCGATGCCCGGGTTTATGCCCACGAGGAAAAGGGGGTGCTGCTGGTTTCGGATTATCCCCATTCTCTGGAAAAAGTCTCCCGCCTCATTTCATTGTTTGACGAAAGCATTTTTGCTGACGTGCTGGCCCGGGTGTATCCTTTGCGCTATATCGAAGCAGGCGAGGCCGCACAGAAACTTGAAAACATCCTGGAGAGATTCGGAATGGACCGGGACCGCGTGGGGAGACAGGCCAGGGTGTCCTTTCTGCCCCTGGAAAGACTGAACATGGTCCTGGCGGTTACCAGGAGCGAGACGGTTTTAAGCTTTGTGCAGGCCTGGGTGGAAGGCCTGGACCGTCCTGTTCCCGAGCATATCCTGGGTTCTGCCGGGGAGAATATTTATGTCTATTATGTCCAGTACGGCGATGCTGAAGAAATAGTGGAATCCCTGCGCGGGGTTTTTGACCAGGGGGTGGAAGCGGACTCGGAGGTCGGAAGGGAGGCAGTGAGTGAGGTGGCCTCTGAGGATGATCAGGACGTGTTTGCGCCCGGAATGGTCAGCGGCGAGCTGGCCGGGCCGGTGAGGTTCACCGTGGACCGGGCCACAAATTCCATCATCACCCGGTGCAGGGCCCCTGACTACGCCAGGGTTCTTTCGGTGATGGAAAAGCTGGATCTATACCCCAAGCAGGTGCTCATCGAGGTGATCATAGCCGAGGTACGGCTGAGCGATGCCACCAAGATGGGAGTGGACTGGCAGTACATTCTCAGTTTCGGCGACAGGCTGTCAGGTGAGCTGCGCTTTGACCCGGCCGCAGATGCCCTGCCCGGTGCAGGAGGTGTCTTCCGGGTGGAGAGCTCCAGGCGGCTTAAGGCCGCCCTGTACGCAGCCGTGGATGATGCCAAGCTGCAGATCCTGTCCACCCCGACCCTGCTGGCCTCGGATAACAGGCCGGCCACCATCAATATCGGGGATCAGGTGCCTTTTCCCACTTCCACCAGGCAGCGTCTGGATGACACAGACACTTCCGAAGTCATCGATACCACCATCCAGTACAGGGACACGGGTATTATTCTCAGGGTTACACCCAAGATCAACCGGCACGGCATGGTCCGGATGGAGATTGTCCAGGAGGTGAGCAGCCTGACAGCCAGGCGTGTGGAGGGCATAACCGCACCGGTTATAAACACCAGGCATGCAGAAACCACCCTGGCCGTGGATGACCAGGAAACCATAGTCATAGCCGGACTCATGGAGCAGGAGAGGTCCAGGGGCTATTCCGGGGTTCCTGGTTTCAGGCGGATTCCGGTGGTCAAACATCTTTTTGGAACTTCTGAAACCAGGTTTGAAAATACAGAGCTTCTGGTGTTCATCACTCCCCATGTAATCATGAGCCGGGAGGATTCCGGTTTTTTGACCAGGAATTTTCTGACCCGGCTGGAAGAGCTCAAGGAAAGGATGAAGTGATTTTGAGACCAAGGGATTGGGGGATTGATGGAAGGTAACCATTCAGGGGGTCCTCGGTGGTGATTACTGGCACGAGGCCTGGGGACTGTCCCCCGCTAAGTACCGGCTGTGTTTGTACACAAAACTTCGCGTCTGTAATTTTTGTAATTGTGCGTAAAAGGTGTCGCGGGGACTGTCCCCTGGCCGGTTCAGGCATCCCCTGAATGGTTACGATGGAAAAGGCAAGAGAGTAAAGAATGCTTTCGCTGGTTGAACTGATGATGGACAAGGGACTTATATCCAGGAAGGATTATGAAAAGTTGTCCAGCGCAGGCATGCAGGACGAGCCTTTCCACCGCCTGGCCCTGCGCACCGGTCTCATTGCCGAGGATGATTATCTGGATCTCTTGGAGGAGGCTTACGGTTACCAGGTAGTGCATTCCCTGCCTGAAGGATTCAACCCGGAACAGTTCGGACATGTTTCTGTACAGTTCATGCAGGAGCACCTTTTTGTGCCCCTGGAGCTGACAAAAGACGAGTTCCGGGTGGTTGTAAGCGATCCCTTAGATTTTCTGCTTCTGGATTCCCTGAAAAAGATGAACCCGGACAGAAGGATGGTTGTCTGTCTGGCCAGACGGGAAAATATCCAGGGCTGGCTGCAGGAGCATTTTCAGGGAAAGACTCCGGGGTTTACTGAAGAAGGTGACAATGAAGAAGCCCAGACGGATGCTTCAACAGATGTATCTTATCTGTCCGAGGATCTGGAACAGTTAAGGGATCTGGCCTCTGAAGCCCCGGTCATCAAAAGGGTTAACAGGATCATGACTGGGGCCGTGGAGAAAAAGGCCAGCGACATTCACCTGGAGCCCTTTGAAGGCCGTATCCAGGTGCGCTACAGGATAGACGGCATCCTGCAGAAGTTCATGGAAATGCCCGGGCACATGCACCAGGCCCTGGCTACGCGCATAAAGATTATGGCCGGGCTGGATATTGCCGAGAGGCGCGTGCCCCAGGACGGGCGTATCAGATCCAGAATAGCCGGCAAGGATATTGATATCCGGGTCTCATGTCTGCCCACAGTGTACGGTGAAAGCGTGGTCATGCGCATCCTGGACCGCAGCAGCGCAAGCTTTACCCTGGAGCAGCTGGGTTTTCCCGGCCGGGAATACCAACTCTTTCAGGAACTCATCCACTCCCCCCACGGGATCATCCTGGTCACCGGCCCCACGGGCAGCGGCAAAACCACCACCCTTTATGCGGCCCTCAACGCCATTAATTCCATCCAGAAAAAGATCATTACCGTGGAGGATCCAGTGGAGTACGAACTGGAAGGGATCAACCAAGTGCACGTCAATCCCCGGTATGGACTGAGTTTTGCCGATGGGCTTAGATCCATTGTCCGCCAGGACCCGGACGTGATTCTCATCGGGGAGATCCGGGACCGGGAAACTGCTGATATTGCCATTCAGTCCGCCCTTACCGGACATCTGGTTTTTTCCACCCTGCATACCAATGACGCAGCCGGGGCCGTGGCCAGGCTCATGGAGATCGGGGTGGAGGACTACCTGCTGGCCTCGTCCATTATCGGGATCATGGCCCAGAGGCTGGTGCGCATATTGTGCCCGGAGTGCAGACAACCCTTTTCTCCGGAAGCTCGGATCCTCAAGAAGTATGATCTGGCTGCGGATAACGATCTGCCTCAAGAGCTGTATCAGCCTGCGGGTTGCCCTGCATGTTCTCATACAGGCTACAGCGGTCGAACTGCCATTTTTGAGCTTCTGGGCATTACAGAAGAAATCCGGGAGTTGATAATAGGCAACAAGAGTGCAGCCCAGATCCGCAACGCCGGAGTAAAGCAGGGCATGACCCTGCTGCGCCGGGACGGCTGGAACAAGGTTAAACAGGGGGTTACTTCCATTGAGGAAGTGCTGCGGGTTACCGGGCAGTAGGATTCGGACCGGCTTTTTACCGGCTCCTGTTACCTTTCACCTGACTCCTGTGACGGGAATCTTTGTGAAAAAAAGGACCATTGCTGTTGCGTCTGTTTTTGTCGGTATTTTTTCTTTAAAAATAAGACTTGCAGTTACTGTTTACATTCTTGTTCTGCAGCAAGCCCTTATTTTAAAGGGCACCGATTTTGCAATGTGCTCATTTAAAATACAAATGAGCAGGCAATGATCAGCAGTGAGTACATAAATAAGCATTGGATTCTGGCGGGAGCTGTTTTATCGGTCTGGGTTGTTCTTTATCTGCCCTACTTTGGAAATATGGCAGGCCAGTGGGGGCATGAGGACTACAGTCATGCTTACCTGGTTCCGCCGGTATTCTTATATCTTCTATGGCTGTCCAAGGACAGGTTTGTCTGGAGCACCAGAGATGCAGGGCTTTGGGGATTTTTGATCATAATCTGCTCCATGCTGGTCATGAGCATGGGTCGTCTGGGATCTCTGGAGACACTGATCTATTTTTCCATGTGGATGTCCCTGCTGGGGATTTTTCTTTTTATATTCGGCACTGCTGTTCTCAGGCACATTACCTTTCCTTTTGCAGTGCTTCTTTTCGCCATTCCCCTGCCGGCGTTTCTAAATAATATGGTCAGCTTCAAGCTCAAGCTGTGGTCTTCAGCGCTGGCCGAACAGATTCTCAAGCTTTTATCCGTGCCGGTTTTCAGGGAAGGCAACATTATAGACCTGGGCGTGACCCAGCTGCAGGTGGTGGATGCCTGCAGCGGGCTCAGGTACCTGTTTCCCACCATGCTCATGGCCATGCTCATCGGGCGCTTCTTTCTGCGCAGCAGCACTTCCAGGATAATTCTCTTTGCCCTGAGTCCTTTGCTCAGCCTGCTTTCCAATTCCATGCGCGTGGCCGTGACCGGGGTGCTGGCCAGGTATATAGACCCCAGACTGGCCGAAGGTTTTTTTCACGATTTTTCCGGCTGGCTGGTATACATGTTCACCCTTGTTTTTCTGGGGGGGGTGACTTTGTTTCTGCGCAAGCTTGAGACAAGCAGGACGATGGTTCAGGATGACTCTGCCGGAAGAGATACGGCCGTTTATTCAGGATACGGTATCAAGAGGCCCATGATTAAGACAGCGGCTATTCTTCTGGTGTTCATCTCTTCGCTGTTGCTGCAGTCGCATATGCTGCATGCCCAGATCAGTCCGGAAAGAAAGGATTTTGATTGCTTCCCGGACAGAATAGCTGGCTGGGAAGGGGAAAGGCTGTACCTGTCCCAGGGCATTCTGGATTCACTGTGGGCGGACGATTATGTTTCCGGCAGTTTTTTTCATCCGGAAACCGGCAACAGTCTTCACCTGCTTGTATCTTATTATGAGGCCCAGACCACCAGGAAGACGGCTCATGCCCCCACCTCATGCCTCCTTGGAAGCGGTTGGCTGATGCAGTCCAGAGAGCTTGCTCCTCCCAGTCCGGTAAACGGTCGCGACTTTCCCGTGCAGAGCATGGTCATGGAACAGGGAGGCCGGCGCATTCTGGCCAATTTCTGGTTTGACCAGAGGGGCAGGCACATTACCAGCGAGTACTGGAACAAGGCCTATCTATTTCTGGATGCTGTTTTGATGCGCCGCACCGACGGCGCCCTGGTGCGGGTGGAGATGTTCATGCTTCCCGGGCAGAGCCGCGAAGAAGCCCAGGTCGTGCTTGACGGCTTTGTGGCGGAACTCAAGGAGTTGCTGGGGGCTTATGTGCCTGGGGCATAGGGCATGGGGAAGAAATGATGAATGATGAATGGAAAAGAGGAAAGGCGAGGAACATGGGGAAGAAATGATGAATGATGAATGATGAATGGAAAAGAGGAAAGGCGAGGAACATGGGGAAGAAATGATGAATGATGAATGATGAATGATGAATGGAAAAGAGGAAAGGCGAAGGATCAGCTGGTGTGGGCAGGCGACAAAGTAATATAGCAGGATTTTTCAGGTTAAGGAATGTACAGGCAACAGGTGGCTTTCATCATAACCGTGCTCATGGTCCTGGACGGACTGGCGGTGATCGTCTCCGGCTACGGGGCCATGCATCTGCGCCGTATTGCCGGCGGCGGGGTCTGGTTTATGGAGGATTACCTCCTGGTTGGAATCATTCTTTTCGTCATGTTCGCCAATAACTTTGTCATGGGTGTTATGGGGCTTTACTCGGACAAGCGCCATCATTCCATCCTGCCTGTAATCAAGCGCCTAACGGGTTCGGTGATCGTTGTCTTCGCCTGTCTGGGGGTGGCTCTTTATACCCTGAAGCTCTTCGACATTCCCAGGGGGTTTCTGGCGGGATTTGCCTTACTGGTCCTGGCCGGCACCGTGATGAACAGGGTGGTTCTGGACATAATCCTGGACAGAATTCATTGCAACGGCTTCAGCGCCAGACGTATTCTCATCGTGGGCAGCGGTGAGCGGGCTGAAAAAGCCCATGAGGCCCTGATGGAACAAAAGAGCTGGGGACACAAGGTGATAGGGCTGATAAATCCGGACAACGGAGGCGTGCAAGGTTTGCCTGCGGTACCTCTGCTGGGTTCCATGTCTGATTTTTTCCAGGTGATCACGGAGCAGGGCGTTGACGAGGTGGTTTTTGCACTTAATCCCGAGTTCGGCCAGGACATCAAGGCATATCTGGATGTTTGCGAGAAAATGGGCGTTTCATACAAGATTATCCCGGCCATGTATAATCCGTCTTCTACATACCGCCTGAGCGTGGAGCATATACAGGGCATTCCCACCCTGACCAGGGAACTAAACGGCATCAACGCCACCGGGCTGCTCTATAAGCGTATAGTGGACTATGTTTTCGGCATAGCCGGGTTTTGTATGCTTTGCCTGATGTATCCTTTTGTTGCCACGGCCATAAAACTGGACTCGCCTGGACCTGTTTTTTTCAAGCAGAAAAGAGTGGGCAGAAACGGTCGCATCTTCAATATATATAAATTCCGGACCATGCATGTGGATGCAGAGGAGCGCAAAAGGGAACTGGAAGCAGGGAACGAGATGAACGGGTTCATGTTCAAGATGCAGAACGATCCCCGTATAACCAGGGTGGGAAGATTTCTGCGCAGGACTTCCCTGGACGAGTTCCCCCAGTTCATCAATGTCATCAAGGGAGAGATGAGCCTGGTGGGTACAAGGCCGCCCACCCTGGACGAGGTCAGACAGTACGAACCATGGCACAGGCGCAGGATTTCCATGAAGCCCGGCATCACCGGACTCTGGCAGGTGTCCGGACGAAACAGTATCAACGACTTCAACCAGGTAGTCAAGCTTGACCTGCAGTATATTGATCAGTGGCGGTTCCTGAATGATCTGAAGATAATAGTGCTTACCCTGTGGGTGGTCATGAAGCGTAAGGGAGCGATATAATCCCTGGGAAATCACCATAAACATGCTGCATGGTAATTGATTGCAGCTCCATTGGAGACAATATGTCCAGGAATATTTTTTGTTTGTCTGTGTGGGTCTTAGCCTTCTTTCTGCTTACGGGTTGCAGCAATCCAGAGGAGCGCAGGGATGCCTATTACCAGAAGGCAGTAACACATTTTGAGGGCGAAAGGTACAGCCTGGCCGAAGTTGAAATCAGGAATGCACTGCGCATCGATCCTGATTTTGCAAAAGCGCAACTTCTTCTGGGCAGGGTTTACTTTGTCCAGAAGAACTGGAGAAGTTCTTATGCAGCCCTGAACAGTGCGGTAGACCTGGATCCGGATTTGCTGGAGGCCCACCTGTACCTGGGACGTATCTACCACATGGCTGGTGAGTCTGAGCAGGCGGAAGAAAAGGCCCGCCTGGTGCTGGAACGTGACCCGGGAAATGCCGATGCCGGGATAATCATGGCCACGGTAATGATCAGGCAGGGTGAGCTCGAGGCCGGCAGGATGAGCCTGGAGGAGATCATTGCAGCACATCCCGATCGGGAAGAGCCGTACATACTCCTGTCCAGAGTTCTGGCCGGGCAGAATCTTGCTGGTAACGCTGTGGATGTTCTGTCAGCCGGGCTGGAGGTCTTGCCTGACAACCGGACATTGATGCTGGCCATGGCCGGAGTATTTGAAAGCGTTCAGGATTACTGCGGGGCTGAAGAAGAATACAGAAGAATAGTCGCCCATGATCCGGGTAATGGAGACATGCACTTGATGCTGGTGCATTTTTTTCAGAGAACAGGGCAGGTTGATGAAGCAATGAAGGAATTCCAAAGTCTTATGCTTGCCCGTCCTGATGATAACAGGTCGTACCTGGGTCTAGGAGCCATGTACATGGAAGAGTCCCGGTTTCAGGATGCAGTCCAGGTGCTGGAGCAGGGCAGGGCTTACCTGGGCGGTGATTATGACCTGAGCTTTGCACTGGCGGAAACCTACCTGGACATGGGTGATGTACCGGCAGCCAGGGCCATGCTGCATGAGGAGATTAAGAGGGATCCGGAGCACCTGCGGGCCCTGGATGCCGGCAAGTACCTGGCCGGCATATATTATGACCAGGGGGACCTGGACAAGGCAGCACATCAACTGGATATGGTGCTCAGGCGCAATCCCGATGACGTCCATGCTCGTACCATGCAGGGCAGGATCTTTCTTGCCCGGGGCGAGCCGGCCATGGCCGTGCAGACTCTAAGGCGGGCCTACAGAGAGGAAAGAGATGACCCGGAGATTCCCCTGCTGCTGGCCAGGGCGCATTTTCAAAACAACGAACCTTTAATGGCTGTGGAGTACCTGCGTGGCGTATCCAGAAGCAGCCCGGGATATGCCCGGGCCAGGCAAGAGCTTGCAGAACATCACCTGGGCCAGGGAGATCATTTACGGGCTCTGCAGGAAATTGACCGTGTCTTGTCCGCTGATCCCGGGAACATGCCGGCGCGCATACAGCGTGGCGATGTGCTGGCCATGAAGGGGGATGCTTCCCTGGCAGCGGAAGAGTACTCCTTGCTGCTTCAGGATGAAGAATGGGCAGGAACCGGGCATTACAAGCTGGGAGTCCTTGAAGCCTCAAGGGGGAATTTTGCCCTGGCGCACAGTCATCTGGAGAAGGCTCTTGCCCGTTCGCCCCTGAATCAGCAGGTGCTGCAGGCCAGGGTCATGGTTGACCTGTCCCAGAACAGGGTGGAGGAGGCCGGAACTTATGTGCAGGAACTGAGAGCCGAGCATCCCGGGGAGGCCTTTCTTGCCCTGCTTCATGGAGACGTTTACCTGGCCGGGCAGGACCCGGTCATGGCCAGGGAGATGTTTGCCCTGGCCGCGTCCATGGAGCCTGAATGGATGGTTCCCTGGACGCGCAAGGCAACCCTGGATGCAGAGGCCAAAAACTGGAAACCGGGCATTGCAGCTCTGGAAAAGGCTTTGCTTCTGGAGCCCGAATCCATTCAGGTCGGATTTATGCTGGGCACCTTTTATGAGCAGGCCGGCCAGAAGGATATGGCTGAAAAGCAATATGCAGCTATTCTGGAAAGGGATCCCGGCTTCTGGCCCGCGGCCAACAACCTGGCCTTCATGTACGCGTCATCCAGCGAAGAACAAAAGCTTCAAAAAGCCCTGGAGCTGGCCTCAAAAGCTGCAAAAAGCAATCACCCTCAGGCGCTGGACACCCTGGGCTGGACCCACTACCGGCTGGGCAACCTGGATATGGCGCTGGAAAAGCTGGACCTGGCCAGGCAGGGAGATCCGCAGAACCTGGACATTGCCTATCATCTGGCCGTGGTCCTGGCAGAAATAGGGGATAGAGTCGGGGCCCTGGGCGTCCTGGAACAGGCCATGAGTTCACCCGGTGCTGATGGTGTTTCAGCCAGGATGCTGGAGCTGCGCCAGGAACTGGACATGTAGGGTGCGTCTGCTGCAACGCGAGTCGCCTCGCTGGATTCTTACCTGGAGAACAAACGCAGCCGTTCAGAGGGGGGTCAATTTAAAGTGAGCAAAGGACAGTGCAGGGGTGGACAGATTAACAGTTCTCATCCTCACCCCAAATCCCGGCATCTACGGCGCAGCCATATCCGGCATGACCAGCATTATCTTCTGGAACCTCTACACCCTGGCCTGCATCAAAAAGAAACACGGCCAAGCCATCGGCTACCTGCCCCTCCTGGTCCGCTAACCCACCCCTGACTTACCCATTTCCGGTCAAACCCAAAGCGAATAACAAAACCCGCTTTTGCACATTTCGCGTTTGACGCAAAGTGTGCAAGTTATGGATCTGCACATGCCCGGAAGAGCTAAATGGGCATTACGTTATCCAGTATGATCTGGCTGAGGGCAGGTTTTCTGCCCGGCAGGCGTCCCTGTATGCCAGGCCCAATGACATTGCCGACTTTGCCCAAAAGATTGAGGATCTGCACATTTCGCGTTTGACGCAAAGTGTGTAACTTACGGCGTATTTTACACACTTTTTGCGGGAGAGGTTTTGCCGGCCACTCCCTTCGTTACTCATTCCGAGCATTGAAGGAAGCCGCAGTAGAGCCAGGGGACATTATGTTGCCAGTTTACCCGGTTGAACACGGCTGTGCCGTAGACCTTCGGTCTGTTCAACTGGGTGAAGTTATGTTGCCAGTATCCCGCGATATCCCGCCTTACCCCGCCTGCATTTAGTATTTTTTTAACGTACCCCGCATACCCCGCCCTTGAGGCAGTTCCCAGGAGTCAGGGCGCAAGGGGACATTATGTTGCCAGTTTAGTTATGCACAAGGCCTGGGGACTGTCCTTCGCTGAGTACTATCTGTGAAGGTTCAAACAACTTCGCGTTTGTCATTTTTTATTTGTGCATAAAAGGTGTCGCGGGGATTGTCCCCAGGCCGGTATCTGCCCCCCTGAATGGTTACAAACAGTTTTTTCCAAACCCCATCTGCAGTATTACTTTGCCCTGGCAGCGGTATTTATTGTTTTCAAATCTCTTATGATTCTCAATACTCAGGCTGTGCGCGGGGTGCGCTTGATCCGGGTCTATGCGTTCATGCAGCTTTTGCCCCGTCTTTCCAAGCTCATCATCCTTATCCCCATAACTATCTTCTTTTTTCACCAGTCCAACCCGATTTTAGCCATGTTCGCCTCTTTCGCCATGACCGCCCTGGTCGGGGCCTGGAACATGGACAGGGTGTTCAAAAAGAAATCAGCACCGGATGATGCCCTGCACCCCATGCCCATGAAGGAGATCCTGGCCATCTCCCTGCCCATGCTCATGACCGCTACTATGACCTTTATCATCGGTCAGACCGGGGTGATCATCCTGGGCATGTTCCGGCCTGAGGCCGAGGTGGGCTATTATGCCGTGGCAGTCAAGCTGGCCACCCTGACTGTTTTTGTGCTCCATGCCATTAATTCCATGGCCGCACCCAGGTTTTTTCCCGGCGAGAGCCGTAATCACCTTTACCTTGGGCGATAAGCGTACCCACACAGACGCTCACACTGACACAGTGAATTGATCCTGATACTGTTTGACTGAATTCGGAAAGTCGGATATTCTGACATTTAAATCTCCCAAGGGTAAAATAAAATGAGACAGAATCTGACAATATCCAGGAAGGGTCAAGTCACTCTGCCTGCTGAGCTCAGAAGAAAATACGGACTCGAAGCAGGCGGCACTGTTATTGCCGAAGACAGAAACGGAGAACTGGTTCTTCGTCCGGCAGCAGTTCTGGAAATCGAAATCTATAAAGATGAGGACATAGCTCTCTGGGATGCAGAAGATCGCCTGGATGAGCAAACCCGCAGGTTGATAAAAGAAAAGGCTGGCATCCAGGAGTGAAGAGAGTTTTTCTTGACGCCAATGTCCTTTTCACAGCTGCTCATAATCCTTCGGGTAAGGCAGCCTTGCTCATGGAGTTGGCGGAAAGAGTATATTGGCACCTTATGACCAGCGAACTTGCCTGTGAAGAAGCGCGCCGTAACATCTGCATCAAATTTCCGGACTGTCTGCCAAGAATTGAAGAATTGTGCAGGAGTATTCACATTGTTTCCCATGTTCATGAGATGGATTGTCCCCTTGAACTTCCTGACAAGGATAAACCGATATTTATGGCTGCTGTCCAGGGGCGTGCATCTCACCTGCTGACCGGAGATTTGGCCCACTTTGGTCCTTTCATGAATAAGGCTTCAGAAACTCAGTATATTGTAATCCAAACAGTATCCGACTTCTTTCTTTCATTTCTATCAGAATAAAAAAGCTTTTCAAAGCTGACACAGACACTGTCACTCCCACAGACACAGACACTCACACAGACACAGTGAGCTGATTCTGATACTGATTGACTGAGTTCGGAAAGTCGGAGATGCTGACATCAATTTTATTGACCATTGAAAAATAATTATGGAAAAAATGACAGGTTCGCCAACGGTAACGACAGTCAGCAGGGTCCTGCTGGTTGTCGTACTGGTATTCATGCCGTACGCTACACTCGCGCCCGGCACCAGCCCTCCCTCTGATGCAGCATCTCAAATGCATTTTTACATAATGGCCGGCATAATTTTTGTGGCATGCATGAGCTTTAGAACCTTCCGGGTCAGACTGGTCGTGGGGCTGCTGGTTTTCGGGTACAGCGCTCTTATGGAATATTTCCAGTATCTCCTGCCGCACAGGCACGGAAGCTTAGATGACGTGGCCATTAATTTTCTTGGATCTCTGCTGGGTTTCGGAGTGTTCCACGCTGTCTGCTGGACCGGACAGATGGCCAGGAGTATCCGGAAGCATTGAGGTGCCATTGTTATTTTTTATATTACAAAAGTGTCCAGCAGAAAGTGCTTTTTTAAAATGCACTGGATAGTTTCACCTAAAGAACAAGACAAAAAAAGCGGAGCCGGAAACGGCCCCGCCTTTATTAATTGATGCTCACTTCAAGAGGTGAAGTAAATCCTATGAACTGAAGATCCTGCGGCGCAGGGCCACGAGGCCCAGGATGCCGGAGCCCAGCAGCCATACAGCCCCGGGTATGGGCACAGCCTTTACCGCCAGCACCATGTCATTATAATCGTTGTCGCCTGTCCAGGCATCATTGAAGCCCACGAAAATCCAGGAGGTATCGAATTCCTTGGTGAAACCATCGTAGGTAAACTTCACCGGCTTATCAGCCTGGAAAAAATGGATTCCAGGAGCGCCGGAGGTGTTGCCCTCCAAAAGATGGCTTCCTTTTCCCCCTGTGGCATCGTAGAGCATGGTATCGTCATTGAAGTTTACGATTCTTCGTTCCCCCACAGATGCTACCGTGGAGTCGAAATGGACCGTGTCTCCGGTCCTCAGCTGGTTGGTGTGGCCAGCCAGTGCCCCCAGAAAGTAGACATGGTAATCAAACTCCACCAGGTTGGGAGTAAAAGGCTTTAGGAAGTCGAATTCTCCTGACACATTTTTATCCCATCCCAAATACCTGCCGTCATCTTTCGGCGGCGTCATATTGTAGTATGACGCCGCATGCACAGTGCCGGCAGTGAAAAACAGCAGTACGGCTGCCATCAAAAGCAGCCACTTGAGACGTATGAGCTTCATGGCATCTATCCTCCTTGGGTTATATGTTTCAGGCAATCTATAGAAAAAATCCGACCCGCACCAGAATGAACAGCAACCTGGTGGGAACGGGCTTTGAAGCGTTTACCTCAAATATCTTCTGCTGAAACCGGCCAGACCCACCAGAGCCGCACCCAGCAGCCAGATGGATGCGGGCAGGGGTACAGGGGATGCATCTGAGATCATAATGTCTTTGTCGCCCAGTTTCAGCAGGAACTGATCATTGCCCGTCAGAAGAGAGTAGGTGTACTGATGGAATGTATCGTTCCCCAAGGAGTACCCCAGCCAGAAATGGGGATTAGCGCCCAGAACCAGGCTGGTTCCGTTGAGGGAGGCGGAATAAGTCCCGTCTGAACGAGAAATGCCTACCTGGGCCGCATCCCACAACTGTGATCTTTCAAAAATCATCAGTTGGGCGTCGTTATTATTGTAGAGAAAGAAGTTGAAGTTAGAATCACCTGTGGTGTTGAAGGTAACGTTGAAAAATTCCGTGGAATTGCTCGTTGGCGTCCAGGCCCCGCTGTAGACAGTGGCCGCCTTGAGCGGCAGGGCCGTGCCCAGGGTTATGAGCATGCAAAGAGCAGCCAATACAAAGCATTTTTTCAATAAAAACATTCCGGTCCTCCTTTTTAAGAATGTTGGCTCCAATAATCCACATACATTGAAAGATGCATGCCGGACACGATTTCGATATTCTTTTCAGCAGGTTGGAATGAAAAGCTGCAGCATCAGCAGGAAAGAGGTGTGCAATTATCTCTTTAGTTCGGACAAATGGACAGAAAAAGGGCTGAAATCCATGGTGGATGTTTACTTTTTATGGACATCTCAAAGGACTGGCAGCCTGCTTATGAATTTTTACAGCTACATCTATGGTAAATTGAACCTTCCTGTTGGTCGAAGGTGCCGGGCCTGCAGATTCCCTGCCTGACCCTGCGGGAGAATACCGAGAGGCCGGTGACCCTGGAGTCCGGCAGCAATATGCTCATAGGCCGGGACATGGATCTTTTGCGCAGATCTGTAGACCGCAACCTGGCAGGTGATCTAAGGCCCTCCACAGTACCCGAGCTCTGGGATGGCCGCGCCAGCCAGAGAATCGCCCGGGTACTCGCCACACCCAAAGCCCATTTAACCACATCATGCATTGCTCAAAAGGAACTCAGCTCCAGGGAGTGAGGGGGCAGGTACTATTGTGCTACTGGTTGCAAGGGTTTTTCCAGACGCCTGAGCATGGTTGTGCCGGTGCTGTATATGGGTCTTATCCTGGTTGGAGCTTCTATTCCCGCGGATAACGGGGAGGCTGGGAGTCACCGCCTGCATTTCCTTCTGCTTCCATCCCTTCTGCAGAATCTTATACATATACCTGCCTACGGCCTGCTGGCCTTTTTGTGGCGCTGGTGTCTGGATGCTTACGTACAGGCCAGAACCGCTGTGGTACTGGCCCTGTTTTTGACCATCGGTTTCGGAATTTTTCAGGAATGGTATCAGATCACGGTCCCTGGCCGCTATGCTTCAATTTCAGATATTGTATTTGATGCAATCGGAGCGGTTCTCGGCGTGTGGCTCTTTAAACGTCTTAAAAATAAATTTTGCAATATTTAGTTCAACAAAATGTTGTTGACATGGTTTTGCTTTTGGCATTTACATATTTGCAAAAATATTGTCTGCACACTTCGCGTCAAACGCAAAGTGTGCAATTAAGTCCAGCAATGATCCTTCATAATGGAGTATTGTATACGAAGTGGAGTCGGCCTGAATCATTGTGTTGATTTTGTTCGGAAATCATTCAGTATAGCCGCTTTTTTCAGCCTTGAAGATGTCTTTTCCCCTTTAAAAAGAAGGTCCATCCTTCCTGCCTTAGCTGTCGTGCCGCCATTCGAGCAAGCCGCCCACAACCTGCTCCCGCCTCAGCTAATTGCACATTTCGCGTCAAACGCATAGTGTGCAATTACGCCATATTTTGCACATTTCGCGTTTGACGCGAAATGTGCAGAATGCGACCGGCTATTATTTTGTCGAAGAGTTAAGTAAATAATATACGGACCTTCTCGAGATGCCCATACGCTCTGCGATTTCAGTTTTTTTGAATCCTCTGGCCAGCAGTTGCTCAATTATGTATTTCCGGGCCATCCTGTTTTCAGTTGACCGGGATCTTGAGTCAGTCATATTTTGCAGTCTGCTCTCGAGTTCGGTCAGTTCAAGCATGGAAGGGGGAATGTTCTCATAGGCGCTGCTTTTTTTGTTCAGCCTTTTGAACAGGGCGGGGAAGATTTCAGCCAGGCGCACACAGAATTTTTCAATAGCCCCTTTATGTTCAAGGGCGTTATCCGGTTCTGCTCCCTGGGCTTTGTGCAGTATCTTATAGTATTCCCTGCGGGCTGCGTTTTGATCATCATGTACAAGCTGCAGTACCGGCTTTGGATCCACAAATGATTCTCTGGGGGTTTCCAGGCAGTAAAGAGAACCTGAGGACCACCTGTACTGGTTTGGGTTGTCTGTAAGGCCGGCGCGCACAGGGTTCAGGTGGATATATAAGGAGGCTGAAAGCAGGTAGGAGTTGTCCAGACAAACAGACTGGCGGTAGGGTCCTCCAAAAAGATGGCCGCGGCGTTCATACCGGTGATTGAATTTAGCGGCATATCTTGAAAAAATTGAGCGCATGGCCTGGACCAGATTCTTTTCATAGGGCTTGATCAGGATGTGCAGGTGGTTTTGCATTAAACACAGGGCATAATAGCTGATATTGAATTTTTCAGAGCTTTCCTTGAGCAGGCCAAGCATGGTCAGGTAATCTCTATCATCCAGAAACAGAGGGTCTTTGCCGGCCGCACGCTGGGTTATATGTGATGTCAACCCAGGTTCATCAAGCTTGTATCTTGCTCTGAATATCCGCTGTACATTTCCTGTTATGCCCGGCTCGAAATGATCCATGCCTTGCCCCTTTTGCACATTTTGCGTCAAGCCCGTTTTGTGAACTTAGAACAAATGGCTGCCTTATGCAATAACTTTATTGCACTTATCGAGCTTGACGCGAAATGTGCAAGTCTCTGCACTGAAGAAAAAAGGGCATAGAAAGAAGTTTTAAAAAACGCATGTCGTGAGATAAAGCCTGCAATTGAAAGGTAAGCGTCCAAACGGGTACACCTATCCATGGGCGGGTATCGTTGGTAGTATTCCCTGGCCCACTGGATATGCAGCAGGCCAGGGGTATGATGGTTGGGATCAGCAGGCAGTGGGGGAAGGCAGGACTTCCGGATCTATGTACTGAGGCATAAGGGCCTTCAGATCCTGCTCGGTCTTGGCCAGGGGCAAGTTTTCAAACAGGTGGCGTAAGTATGCGTAAGGCTCCAGGCCGTTCTTTTTGGCTGTCTCCACCAGGGAGAAGTACATAGCGCCTGCCTTGGCTCCATTGGGATGTCCGGCAAAAAGCCAGTTCTTGCGTCCCAGGGCGAAGGGTCTGATGGCGTTTTCCACCAGATTATTGTCAGGCCGCAGCCGGCCATCCAGTGTATAGCGCACCACTCTGTCCCACTGGTTCAGGGCATAATTTATGGCCGTGCCCAGTTTGCTTTTGTCCGGGGTGGTTTTACTTCTTTCGTCCAGCAGAGTTTTTATCTGGTTTAGTATGGGTATACTTTTTTCCTGACGTTCTTCCTGTATCCGGTCGGGCTTTAGCTTTCTGGTTTCAAAGGACTGTTCCAGGATATATAGCTTGGCGATAAGGTTCAGGATTTCCTGGGCGGTTCCGCCCTTGTGCTTTTGTTTCTTGGAGAGTTTGACCACATCCATAAACTTGCGCCGGACATGGGCCAGGCATCCTACATGGAATATGCCCGGCTTGTCGCCCAGGTCGTTGTAGACTGCATAGCCGTCACTTTGAATATAACCTTGATAGTCCTGGAGGAAATCCAGGGCCAGACCGCTTCGCGTGGGATGATAATCATAAAGGACAGTGGGATTTTCAGGATGGCCGCCAAGGAAAACCCACATATATGACTTGGAAGTGTTGGACCGGCCCGGTTCATCAAGTACCTGTACCGGGGTCTCGTCTATGCCCACCTGGAATCCGAGCATGATCTCCTTTTTGAACAGATCCAGGAAAGGCTCGCAGACCCTGGCCGCATGCATGGCCCAGGAGACCATGGTGGAACGGGAGATATCAATGCCCAGCCTTAAAAGCTGCTTGCACTGGCGATAAAAGGGTAGGCCGTCCACAAACTTGGCCGTGATGATATGAGCCATAAGACCTGGAGTCACTATGCCCTGGGGGATCAGCTGTTCCGGCATGGGAGCTATTTTGACTGCACCCTGATCATCTTCGGCTCCCTCGCAGTTTTTGCAGGCGTATTTGAGACGGATGTAGCGATTAACAATCAGCCTGGCAGGGATATAATCCAGTTTTTCGCTTACTTCCTGACCTATCGGGCTTAGCTCGACTCCGCAGGGGCATATCTTTTCCTCCCCAGAGAGGTCATGGATTATATCCTTTCTGGGAAGATCCTTGGGGATGGGCTTGCGGCCACGTTTCTTACGGGAATGTTCAGGTATGGTGATGGTTTTTTCCTGGGGCGTTTCCACCTCGGTTTCCATCTCAACAAGACCAGGCATCATGGGCCAGGTCTCTTTGGAGCCGCATTTGGGTTTTTTATCGGATTTGGACCCATAGATGGCTTTTTGCAGGAAGTTCAGTTTCTCCTGCAGGTAGATAAGTTGCTGGTGGTAGTCAGCAACGATATCTTTGAGCGCATCCTTATCATCTGGCAAGTTGTTGATGTCCATAACTGAGTATTCCTATACACACAAACATTTGGAATTGCAAGCTTTTTTTTCAAAAAATCTAAAATAATGTGGAAAATTTTAACTCTTTGTGCCCCCCTGACCTGCACAGGGTCCAGACCGTCTAAAAGCCAGACAAGCTGCCTCGCATCAAGCTCCATAACTTCCTGCTTTGATGCAGGCCACTTGAAGCTTTGCTTCTCCAGGCGCTTTTGCCACAGGCAAAAACCGTTTGTGTCCCAGTACAGGATCTTGATGATGGTTCGCTGCCTGTTGCAGAAGACAAACAGATGACCGGAAAAGGGGTCATGCTCCAGCTGAGCCTGGACCATGATGGACAACCCGTCTATGGCCTTGCGCATGTCGGTATGTCCGGTGACCAGATACACCTTGGCCTGACTTACCGCGATCACGTGATCTCCTCCAGAGTACGGACAAGCTTGGCCAGTACTTCCTGCTGGAAATCACCCGGGATATCCACTTGGTAACTATTGACCATCAGGCGCAGAGGCGTATGGGTTTTCTCCTGGACAACCTTCAGGGGCACCGGCACGATGGCATTTTCCTCCTGGGTTTTCCTGGAATTGGTGTGCCCAAGCTTTTTGCACCAGTAATAGAAGGCATGCTTGGACAGTTCTGCCCTGCGGCAGTATTCGGCTTTGGTCAGGCTGCCCTGCCTCCACTTGTTGATATGCGCGGACCAGAATCCGGCCCGCTCCTCAGGCGTGTACTTCTGTGACTTGGTTTGCATAACGGCTCCTCCTTGGTATTTGGGAGACCATTAGCACATCAGGCGGAGAAAAAAAGATGGGGTTAAATGGACGCTTACGAAAAAAGGGCATAGAAAGAAGTTTTAAAAAACGCATGTCGTGAGATAAAGCCTGCAATTGAAAGTATCGGTTTCATCCTCGGGAATCCGTTTGGTAAACACCGATATCTTGTTTTTGAACTGGGAAAAGCATACAGGTATTTTAATGGACATTTTTTGCATATTTCGCGTCAAGCGCTATATGTGCAAACAGGCTACGACGATGTTCAGGGCTTTGAGGGAATATACAGTCAGCAATTTGTAATCAATGGCAAGGCTTATGTTTATCAACAGATACGGTTTTGTTTTTTTGATGATTGTTGTGGTGATGGCAGTAAGCTTTCTGCAGCAGAAAGAGGCCGGGGCTTCTCTCAAGCCCGAGGAGATCCTGGTAGTGGCCAACAAGATCCAGACAGAGGAAGCAGGCCTGCAGGGCAGGGCATACTTTGACGCCAGATGGCCCATGCCTGATGAGCGTCCCCAGGGGGGCTACGGCCTGTATGATTACTCCCTGCACCAGGCTGCGCTGCATCTGCAGTCCAATGACATTATGCCGGTAACAGTTGAGGAGACCAGCGCGCTTTTTCAGCCCGGGGACTGCCCTGAAGCAGCCCTGTATGCGGGCTGGTACAGTCTGGCCAGGTATGTGCCGGCCTTTGAATGGCAGCCTGGTTCTGTGGGGTATCATATTGCCAGCCAGGAGTGCCAGAGCCTGAGAAGGGGAGAGTACTGGTGCAAGAGGATGCTGGAAGAAGGTGTAGCTGCCACTCTGGGGCCGGTGGGCGAGCCGTACGTGCAGGCCTTTCCCCCTCCGGAGATCTTTTTGCCCTGCTTACGGACGGGCGTCTTAGTCTGGCAGAAGTCTATTTTAATTCCATACCATCCTGGTCCTGGAAGATGGTCCTGGTGGGAGATCCGTTGTACCGGCCGTTCAAGAATTAGCTGCTGATGATTATTCAGGGCTACGGCTGAAATTTCTTGATTTCAAGGCCTTTCAGGGCCCTGTAATGTTTATCGTTACCAGTGAGGACAGGCTGTGCATGCACCTGTGCAGTAGCTGCAATCAGGGCATCTGCCAGCTGGACGGAGTGGCTGAGAAAGTGCTCCTCAACATAGAACATGGCTTTTATGGAGATTTCCTCGGAAATATACAGAATCTGAGTTTTCCATGCATGCAGGGCTTTGCGCAGAGTGGCCAGTTCTTGCTTGTTTCTCATGCCCTGGACCAGCTCCATGTAGGTCACCACAGAGATGTAGAAGTATTCCGACTCCTCGATGATTCGAAATGCATTCTGGTTACCCTTAAGATACCAGATCAGGACGTCTGTATCCAAGATCATGCGAATCTTCCCTGGCGTAATCTTCGAATGTAGCCATCCACATCTGCAACAGATTCGTTATCCTGCCACATTCCGAACAATTTTTCCTTGTACTCATCGTCCTTGGCTGCCTGGTAAGGGACAAGTCTGGCGCAGGGTTTGCCGCGGTAGGTGATAATCACTTCTTCCCCTCTGCTGACTGTGTCCAGGATTTCCCTGGAGAAAAACCTTAAGTCCTTGGCCGTTGTTTTCATGGTGCCTCCGGGACATAGTTTATACTTTTTTATGTAAACTCTGTCTGGAGCAAGGTCAAGTTGTATTCTTTGGTGATTTCGACCTTGTGTCTTGCATATTGTTTTTGAAAGGGCCTTAATATTCATATCCCCCGAAGCGATTTAACCGGGATGCTCTTCAGGTACTTCAGGGTGCATGTCTTGACGATTGCATAAAATCGGATTATTTTCAGAATTATTGTTCTGTAAAAGAGGGTATAATTATGAGACAAGATGAATACATCTCTGCTACCAACCTGTCCAAGAAAACATCCGCAACCCTGGACGCTTTTGACAGAGGTGAGATGGAAAAGATGATAGTCCTGAAAAACAACTCTCCCAAGGCGGTGCTTTTGTCCATGGAAGCTTTCCAGGCCATGCAGGAGGAGCTTGAAGATTTGCGGATGGCCTCTCTTGCCCTGGTCCGGCAGGAAACTTTTGACCCGAAAAAAGCTCTGTCCCATGAACAGATCATGGAGAGATTTTCCAGGTGACCTGGACTGTAATTTACCACCAGGATGTTGAAGAGGACCTGTTAAGTCTTGGTCCAGCTATGGCCGGTCGGGTCGTCAGAGCCATAGATTCCAAGCTGACCCGTGCTCCTCTGGATTTTGGCCTCCCTCTGTCCGGAAATCTGACTGATTTCAGAAAACTCAGTGTTGGGGACTGCAGGGTTGTGTCCAGGGTTTTCCAGGAACAGGTTTATGTTCTGGCTGTAGGTCCAAGAAGGGATAAAGAGATATACAGGATGGCCGGAACAAGGAAGAGAGAGTAGATATTTCTGTTAGCTGATTCTCTGTCTGAAGAATAAGAAATATCCACCATGAAGAGCATCCCGGTGAAATTCAGCAAATCTGGACTGCTGCATTATTTCATTGGACAGGTGAAGGGCCATGAAGGGAAGAGGCCATCTCTTTCCCGGTCTTAAGCGAATTCTGGACCAGTTCAGATTACTTACCATGCCGCCAACTGGCATCACTTTGACTGTAACCATTCAGGGGGTGCCGAAATCGGCCTGGGGACAGTCCCCGCGACACATTGCCTTCACAATCACCAATATTACAAGCGCAAAATTCCGTGATCCTGCACAGACCTACACAGCGAGGGACAGTCCCCAGGCCTTGTGCCAGTAATCACCACCGAGGACCCCCTGAATGGTTACCTTCAGATGATAAATTATTTTACTTGCCCTGTATGCGATTATATGTTTTACTCTTGATCTAAACGCCAGGGGGCGCCCTTATCGGGATAAGGGCTGAGAAGCACCCCAAGAACCTGATCCGGATAATACCGGCGGAGGGATTGGCGAGCAATCGACCAAGGACTTTTCACTTCCGGACCCTGCTCAGGGCCGGTGTTCCCCCAGGTCAGCTTACCTCTTCCCTCCTGAAATCCATCACAGGAGGACTCTCATGAAAACACAGCTTCAAAAGGCCAGGGCCGGGGTTGTCACCCCGGAGATGCACACTGCGGCAGAAGGCGAGCCCATAAGCGCCGAGGATCTTTGCAGCCTCATCGCCCGGGGCAGGGCGGTGCTGCCCAAAAACGCAGTGCACGACTTCGCCTCAATAAAAGCCATTGGCGAAGGACTCAAGACCAAGGTCAACGCCAATCTGGGCACCAGCGGAGAATGCGCCGACATGGCTGCAGAGGAGAAGAAGCTCGCGGCTGCATTAAGGGCCGGGGCGGATTCCATAATGGATCTATCCACCGGCGGAGACCTGGACCAGCTTCGCTGGATGTTTCTGAAAAAAAGCCCTGTCATGCTGGGTACCGTGCCCATTTACGGACTGGCCGCCAAAATGCTCAGGCATGGCCGGCCCATGCACGACATAACTCCTGAGGAGCTGTTCCGGGAAATAGAACTGCAGTGCAGCCAGGGAGTGGATTATATAACGGTGCATTGCGGGATAACCACGCAATCGGTTCAGAGGCTGGAGCATTTCAAACGCATTATGCCCTGCGTCAGCCGCGGCGGCTCCATGCACATGCAGTGGATAAGGGCCAACGGGCAGGAAAATCCTTTGTACCAGGACTTTGATGCCCTTTTGGATATTGCTGAAAAGTATGACGTGACCTTGAGCCTGGGGGACGGGTTTCGTCCCGGCTGCATCGAAGATTCACTGGACGGGGCCCAGGTGGAAGAGCTCATGATCCTGGCCGAGCTGGCCGGCAGGGCCTTTGAACGCGGGGTGCAGGTCATGATCGAGGGTCCGGGCCATGTGCCCCTGAATGAAATAAAAACCCAGATCCAGCTGCAGAAAAAGCTCTGCCGCAATGCTCCTTTTTATATCCTGGGGCCCCTGCCCACGGATATTGCTGCAGGCTACGACCATATTACCTCGGCAATCGGCGGAGCCGTAGCCGGAGCAGCCGGGGCTGACTTTCTGTGCTACGTCACCCCGGCCGAGCACCTGGCTCTGCCGGCAGAGGATGATGTCTACCAGGGAGTGATGGCCGCCAGGATTGCAGGGCATATAGCCGACTTGAGCAAGGGGCTTCCCGGTTCTGCTGATAAGGACCGGAAGATGGCACACTGCCGCCAGACCCTGGACTGGGAGGGCATGATAAAAAGTGCCCTGGATCCGGACCTGGTGCGCAGCAGGATGCAGATAGCAGAAGACGGGAGGACCTGTTCCATGTGCGGCAAGCTCTGCGCAGTGAAGACTTCCGAGGAGACACAGGCACTTCAGGCAGAATCCTGATGTGCAGTTGAAAGCATGTGACAAAAAAAAGCCGGACAGGTTAACCAGCCCGGCTTTTTTTCTGCGGGGTTATCGTTGCTGCAAAAAAATAGGATATGGCACACAGGACTCCTCTTACTCATCAGGAAGGCTCAGCAGAAAGCGCCAGGCGGAAATGATTTCGATTCGCCTTCCATTAAGTTCCATGTCCTCATCATGGTCCCGTGTAACCAGTGTTCCAGAATCAAGGCCCAGTTCCTCCATGGCCTGGTCAAGGGCGCGGAGTTCCCGTGTCCTCGTGTCTTTATGGGACAATGTTTCGCACACCTGGATCAAACGGCGGGATCTATCCTGCAGGTGTATGATAAAATCCACTTCCAGTCCTTTGGCTGTTTTATAATACCAGATATCCGACGTCAGACGACGAAGAGCTGTAAATATCATGTTTTCCAGCAGGTGACCGGAGTTGATGAGAATACCTGAAGCTACTGAGGTGACAAGTGAATGATCGATACAGTATATTTTTCTAGGGTTTGTTTTGCTTCGACTTAAAGAAGGGTCGAAGATCCTTACAGAAAAGAAAAAAAATGCATCTTCGAACCACTCCAGGTAGTCTGATACAGCTGCTTTCGGGGACTTGTGCCCAAGGGACTTGAGATATCCAGTCAGTCTGTTCACCGTGTGAAGGGATGCGATGTTATCCATCAGACGGTGGGCCAGATCTGTCACTGCTCTGGGGTGTGAAATGTTGTGACGTTCTACCACATCCCTGAAGAGAACGGCCTGGAAGTACTCCTGGTGGATTTTGAGGCGCAAGTATTTTTCAAGTCCAGTGACCTCGGGGAAGCCACCGGTTTCCCAGTAGTCCTCGAAAGCTTTGCGGATGGTCAGGCGCTTCTTGGCCGAGTGTGGTCCGCTGCTTTTTATCCCTTTGGCATCAAGAAATTCCCGGAAAGAAAAAGGGAAAAGCTCCCAGGATATGGCCCGGCCGCGCATCTGCGTGGCTATCTCCTTTGAGAGCATCCTGGCGGAAGATCCCGTCAAATAGACCTGGCATTTCTCGGTACGCATGAGCCTGTCAACAAAGGGCTCCCAGCCTGGTAGCGCCTGAACTTCATCAAAAAAACAATAGACCGTCCGGGAGTTCTTTTTCTCAGGGTATAACCCGAAATAGGCTTCCAGAATCACCTCGAGGCCCATGTGCTGCAGGGCATGCAGCCTGTCATCGAAAAAGTTCAGATAAAGAATGTTTTCCGCCTGCACCCCGTCTCTTTTCAATTGTTCCATGATCTGGAACAGATACGTAGATTTTCCGCAGCGGCGAACCCCAATACATACACTGGCCTTGCCTGGAAGGGTTGTCAGCTTCAGTCGTCTGGGCGTCCCGGTCTCCAGCTGGAGTTCCTGAAAATCAAGTATTATCTCTTGAAGGACTTGCTTCATTTGTTAGGCTCCGAGAATGTTTATTGAGAATCTGGTAATGTTTATTGAGAATCTGGTAATATAAATTGCCAGTTTTACCCCGGACTGGCAAGATATTTTTCCGGTATTTGCTTTTGAACCAGGTGGTAAAGTGCGCATGACTGCAGGTATGCCGCAAAAAAAGCCGGACAGGTTAACCTGCCCGGCTTTTTTGTTTCTTTGTTTTATCGGTTATTTCCAGGGTCTATTTTTCTTCCTTGAGTTCTCTCACTAAGTCCTGGAGCATGTTCACCTGCTTGACCAGTTCGGAGATGGCCTGATCCGAATGTTCCATGGCCTCGGCTGTGCTTGAGGAGAGTCTGCTGATCTCCTCCAGGCTGGCATTTATTTCTTCGCTGGAAGTGGACTGCTGCTCTGTAGCCGTGGCAATGGAGCGCACCTCATCGGCAGCAGCACTTATGAGCTGTACGATCTCTTCCAGTGCCCTGCCTGACTGCTTGGCCATTTCTGTTGCTTCCTGGACGGCCTCTACAGCACTTTCCATGGCTTCAATGTTGGTCCTGGTTCCGTCCTGGATTGACGAGATGGCCTGGCTTACCTCCTTGGTGGCGTTCATGGTCTTCTCGGCCAGTTTGCGGACCTCGTCGGCCACAACGGCAAAGCCACGTCCGGCCTCTCCGGCCCGGGCGGCCTCGATTGCAGCATTGAGGGCCAGCAGATTGGTCTGATCGGCTATATCGTCGATGACGTTCATTATCTTGCTGATGTCCTCGGCTTCTTCACCCAGCTTGCCCAGGTTGGTCCGCAGGGAGCCTGCATGGTCCTGGACCTTCAAAATGGCCTCCACGGCCTTTTGAACGATCTCGGAGCCCTCAACGGCTCGTTCCTTGGAGTCTTCGGCCTTCTGGGCTACATTCGAGGAGTTTCTGGAGACCTCCAATACAGTTGCGTTCATCTCTTCCATTGCTGTGGAGCTTTCCCCAACCCTTTCGTTCTGGGATTTGGCGCTTTGTGAAGAGTGGTTTACCTGTCTGGACAACTCCTGAAGGTTGGAATTGAGCTTTTCCACAATTTCATCCACGCTGTCTGCAGCATGCTGCATGCCCTGCACTTTGGCTTTTTCAGCCTGTTTTTTGGCCTCTTCAGCTTCTTTTACAGCCTGCATGGCTTTTTGCGACTGGGTCTCGGCCTCTTGAGATTTTTCTTGAGACTCATCTATCTTGTCCTTTAATTTTACTACCATGCTCTGTACAGAGTTTTTCAGAGAGGCCAGTTCTCCCTTGAAGTTGCCCTGTATCGAACTGTCCAGGTTTCCCTGCTCAACGGCCAGGGCATAGGACTGCAGGCTGTTTAACGGCCTGCTGATGAGCCTGGAAAACAAGAGGTATACTCCCAGGATGATGGCCAGTACTCCCAGTCCGCCCATTATAAACAGGAACTGATTCGACTGGCGTATTGTCTCGTACATGGAACTCATGGGGATGTAGACCACCTCTGCGGTTTCAACCCTGTCTTCGAGGCGGGGCGGGGAGTCAAAGGGGTATCTTTCCCGCATGGACTCCGGTGCATCTTCAGGCTGACGGTGACAGGGAAGACAGTCCGCCCTGTTCTCTTCTCCCTGAGCGATAATGTAATAATCCTCTCCGTCAACATTGCGAATGCCCCGCCACTCCAGCTCATCCTTGCCGTCGCGGTGCATGCGGTCCAGGGTGCGGATAAGTTCTGCTTCCACCGGGGTGGCGTCGTTGTCCGGGTTCATGGGTTTGGTGGAGGGGGTGCGGAAAGTAATTTCGTGTCTGTGCTCTTCCGGGATCTGCTGAAAAACCTGGTTGGCGGCATAAGAAGTGGATTGCAGTTCCACCATGAATTCGTCTTCGCCAAGCAGATCAGTAGCTTCTGGTCGTACAACTGATCCAATATGGCTGCGTACAGCCTTCATACTGAACAGGAGTGTCTCTGCTTTTTCTTCGTATTCAGAAGTCAGTTCCCGCTCCATTGTTCTGTTGGTGGTATAGGTTAAAGCAGCTATGGCCAGCAGGCATATGCCCGCGGTTATGATAATAAATATCCTGCCCAGTTTCATGGTTGTAAGCTCCTCCTGAGTAAAAAACTTCAAGTCTGTTGCGCATGCAATATATGGACCACCTGTATTTTTTGCAGGACGATTTTTATTTAATTTAACTGCTTGAAATTATTACATTTAATTTTTATGCCTTGCCAATGCCTGAGGCTTTTCCGCTTACCTGAATAGGCAGGTGCCAACTTTTGGGAGCATAAGGTGAGAAAAAGCTGCGTTTCATCTTTGAAACTCTTCCTCCTTGACAGACAGGCCTGGAGATATAAATATCAGCACGTCAACATACTGGATACTCCATGCATGATGCATGGTTTTTTACAGCAAAGCAAAGAGGGAGGTTTTTTATGAGTCAGGATAATGCAGGCAAGGCAGAGCATGTACTGCCGCCGCTGCCTTTTGCCCAGGATGCCCTGGAACCGGTGATTTCAGCCAGAACACTGGAATTTCATTACGGCAAGCACCATCAAACCTATGTAACCAACCTGAACAAGTTTATATCCGGAACCGACCTGGAGGGAAAATCTCTGGAGGAGATAGTTCAGGCGACGCACAACAAAGCGGACAAGGTGGGCATATTCAATAATGCGGCCCAGGTGTGGAACCATACTTTCTACTGGAACAGCCTGAGTCCGCAGGGTGGCAAAGAGCCTCCGGCAGCTCTCAAGCAGAAGATGGAGGAGGCTTTCGGTTCTGTGGATGACTGCAAGAAGGAGCTGCACAGCGCCGCGGTGACCCAGTTCGGCAGCGGATGGGCCTGGCTGGTGCTGGAAGGCGGCAGGCTCAAGGTGACCAAGACCCTGAACGCGGATATGCCTCTTGTGCACAATATGAAGCCCCTGCTGACCATTGATGTCTGGGAGCACGCCTATTACCTGGATTACCAGAACCGTCGTCCGGATTACGTCCAGGCGGTGCTGGACAAGCTGGCAAACTGGGATTTTGCTGCATCCAACATGGAGTAGATAAAAGCCGCGGCTTTGATTCTGTCAAGGCGGCTGCTTGATGATAAAAGTTTTTGCTTGTGTTTTCTAATCCTTTAAGATACGAGATTTAACGTTCTTTAAATGCATGCTCCGCAATCAGGGAGCTGTGTGTCGCTGGGGGAGGCCTGTGCCTGAGATTTCGGATTTTCCCGAAAGACCCCTCGCACCTGATCCGGATAATACCGGCGTAGGGAAGCGGCTTTGGCATAACTTGACATGCACTCAAGGGCAAAGGACAAGTTTATCAGGGCTGTTTCTTCTGGAAACAGCCCTTTTTTTTGCTCAACAGAATGTATCTGTTAAGTCCCGGCCAGGAAGAGTACTGCACTGCCGGAATGCAGGGCCTGGACAGATACAGCACAATCTAACAGGAGGCTTGAAAATGGCACTGGATGAGATCATTATTTCGCGGGCGATTATCGAAACCTATACCAAGAAGCTGATGGATTCCCTGGAATTAGACGTGGCCATATGCGGGGCAGGTCCTTCCGGGATGGTGGCCGCCTACTACCTGGCCAGCGCCGGGAAAAAGACGGCCGTGTTCGAGCGCAACCTGGCCCCCGGCGGCGGCATGTGGGGCGGGGGCATGATGTTCAACGAGGTGGTGGTCCAGGAAGAGGCCAGGGAGATCCTGGATGAGCTGGACATCAAGTCAGTGGAGTACACTCCGGGTTATTATACTGCGGACTCGGTGGAAGCAGTGTGTACCCTGGGTTCCAAGGCAGCCAAGGCCGGGGCAAGGTTTTTCAACCTGGTATGCATAGAAGACGTCATGATCCGGGAAAACCGTATCACCGGGCTGGTCATCAACTGGTCCGCAGTGGAGAGCGCCGGGCTGCATGTGGATCCTTTGACCGTGCGTGCAGATTACGTGGTGGAGGCTACAGGGCACCCGGTGGAGATAATGCAGGTCATTGAGAGCAAGATGGACACCCGGCTCAATACGCCTTCAGGCAGGCTGGAAGGTGAGAAGTCCATGTGGGCGGAAAAGGCAGAGGAGCATACAATAGAAAACACCACAGAGGCCTTTCCCGGGGTCTATGTATGCGGCATGTCCGCCAATGCCACTTTCGGCTCCTTCAGGATGGGGCCAGTATTTGGAGGCATGCTCAGATCCGGCAAAAAAGTGGCCCAGGAGATTATCAACAAGGCAAAATAGACTGATGTTTCGCAAGCATTCAGGGGGTGCCAGCAATCGCCACCGGGAATAGACTTGAGGCGTACTCCCCAGCCGTGAGCGGCAGAGCCGCCCGTGTGCAACGAAGTTGCCCGTGCCAAAAAAATCTTTTTAGGCACGGGAAGCCTTCAGGCTTCACACGGGTGCTCCGCACACACGGTTTTGAAGAATATAGATCCCCACAGGGCATTACCCGCCTGGCAGACAGGCAAATTGGCATATTTCCCCCCTGAAGGGTTACGATTTTTCGGGCTAAGCCCTCCACCAAAGCGCCCGGCTCGGGGTACATTGCTCCGGGCCGGATAACCAGCGTCTTTTTCTGACCTGCCTGCACCCTCCTGCCTGATAAGCATTTGTGTCACACCATAAGAGATATTTATATGCATACCCAGGAAGCTGCAGTTGCCATGCCCTTAGAGCTAGTGATTCTGATAGACAAAAATGAGCAGAAATGAGAGTGTATCCAGAAGCAAGTAATTTCTTGTGTGCTCAGGTAAAATTGAGCTCCGCAAAAAAACGATGTGTCGAGGAAAAGGATGATCAAGTGTTTTCAGATCAGTCCGTAAGAGAAGAACAGCCTGCTTATACCCATCGGGTTGAAAACAACCAAAAGAAGTAAAATTATGTCTGAAAAAATGGCTCTTGGCCCTTACCTGAAGAAAATTGAAGACATTTGTGAGCCTCTGAGCAAGGAGGAGTTGCAGGGGGTTATATTGTCCATAGCCAGGGAGGCTCGTGTTCATGAGCGTGCCTCCTTTATTTCAAGACTGTCCAGTTATCTGCCCCGGGGGCTGGATGCTCCGGAGCCCGTGGAGGGTGCATCAGCAGAGGATATCCTGGACGGTATCGAGGCTTTGAAAGAAAGCATCCTGGAAAGGATCGAGACGATAGAGAACGGAGAATATGAGGAACTGGAGGATTTTGAAGGGCATGATATCTATGATTACGAACCCGAATACGTCAGTGAGGAGCAGTTGGAGGAGCTTGGCTCCTTTGTAGATGAAGCGGGGCGGTATTTTTTAAATGGCGAACTGGAGCCTGCCCGGCAAGTTTACAAAGCCGTCTTTGACCTCATCCATGAGGCTGACATTGAGCACTATATCCAGGAGATAGATATGGTTGAGGCCAGGGCGCGCCATAGTCGCTGTGTTTATGAGCTTACTTCTGGCCAGCAGAGGATCGAGGCCTTCTGGGAGGTTATGGTTCCAGATATTGCCGATTCCGGAGGGTTTTCGCCACCTGATGCTTATCCTATGCTTCAGGATGTTGTGGAGTCCATGGTGGATCCCTTGCCGGATTTTGAGGGTTTTCTTTTGCAATGGGAAAGTGCCCTTTCTCAGGAAGAAGTTCCAGGAAAGCGAAGTGCCGGCCTTTTGCTTGAGGCTGTGGGCCTTAGAAATGATTTAAATAAGATCAGTGAACTGGCCAGAAACTGGGGCGACAAGCAGCCTCAGGGTTATATATTCTGGCTTGAGCAGCTTGCAGAGAAAGGATCGTGGAAGGAGACAGCAGATGTGTCCAGGGAGGCACTGAGTAGGCTCAGCCCAGGCAGGCAACGGGATGAAGCCTCCGAGTACCTTGTTCTGGCCGGAAAACAGCTTGAAAATGACGAGCTGGTCCTGGAGGGAAAAAGAGAAGCCTTTTTTTCCAGCGCGGACATCACGTCCCTGATGCTGTTGATTGAAGAAGCAGAGAAAAATAACCTCCGGGAAAAGGAGTTGGACGGGGCTGTAGAATACCTGAATACTGAAGAGTTTAAGCTGTTTGAACAAGATATGCTGGTAGCGGTCCTGCTTATGGCGGGAAGGATTGAGGACGCCTTTGCATATTCCGGGGATGTGACACCTGTTGGCTGGTCGTATGCGAGTCCGGGCGGACTGCTGTTCAGCAGTATTTTAAATATGGCCGGGGGGCTGAATGAGGACTGTTCGGTAACAATTTCTATTCTGGACTCTTATGCAGGTGAGATTTCACTGCAATCGTCTTACCATCATTTTACGGTTGCTATGGAAGAAGTCGAACAGGAGTGTTCCAGTCAAATCAAAAAAGGTCTGGCAATAGCTATGCCCCGAATATCAGGCAGCGAACTGGAAAAGTATTTCAACTGGGCCACTGAGATTGGAGAAAAAAGAATCGATCACATAGTCAGCAATAAACACCGCAAGGCCTATAACAGGGCAGCCAGTGTACTTGTTGCCCTGGCTGAAACCTATGCAGCCCGTGGTGATAAAAAGAAAGCTTCATCCATACTGAAAAAGTATTATCATGAGCTGTTCAGCCGGTTTTCGGCTTTTCGGGCTGAAGTCAAAGGGATGCTGATGGAATCTGAAATTTTGAATAACCAGAAGATAAAGCTATGACCCGGCCCGGGTTCAAGGACGAAACTGCATAAAAACCTTCCATTTCATGCCTGGCCTGAATTGAGCAATTACGCCCTCCAATTGCCCATTTCAAGTCTGGTATAAGTTGGGCAATAAAGACGACTTTTCCCCATTTCATGCCTGGCTTGTTATGGGAAATTCAGCCTTGTTTTTCCCCATTTCATGCCTGGCTTGTTATGGGAAATTCAGCCTTGTTTTTCCCCATTTCAGGCCAGGCATGTGCTGGGCAATCGTGATGTTGAGGGTAACCCTTCAGGGAAAGCAGGAACTATGCAAAGTTTCCTGTCTGCCAGGGGGTAATGCCTTGCTGAATGTCCTTATTCTTCAAAACCGTGTATGCGGAGTGCCTGCCTGCACGATGAAATTCCGCAGGACAGCAAAGCGCATTTTAGTCGGGTATGCCTGCAGGATTCCCCGTGCCGGAGAAGATTTTTTTTGCACCCCAGTTGAATGCCCTGCGGGCTAGCTCGTTGAGCTATTCAATCACGCCATAGGCGTGACAGGCTGGCAACTTCTTTGCACACCCCGGTGAAACCCGCTACGCGGAGACAAAAGTCTGTTTCATCACGCCAGGGGCGTGACAGGCGGGCGGCTCTGCCGCTCACGGTTGAGGAGCAAGCCTGAAGTTTACTCTCGGTGGTGATTACCAGCATCTCCTGAATGTATAGGAATAACTTTTGCGATCACATGCTTCAGGGCCAAATTGCAAAAAAAGCAGGAAAGAAGCTCAGTCCACTAAAGTTGTTTTGCCATTGGTCGATATGTTTTTTAACTACCCAAAAGGAATGCAGTATTTGCTCGACCCTTTACTCTATGTGTTTTGGCAACATCATTGGTTGCTTGTTGCAACAAATTTAGTAAACAACAACTTTTGTATTTTTATCATGATTTTTTAGCGAATTTTTTTTGTAATTTCCAAGCATTAATGCTTGACGGGCAATTTTATGGGGAGTAAGGTGAAGTTAATAAAGAATTGAATGTCTGACAAAGGCAACACAGCCTGAAAAGGTGTGACGCAAAGCCACCGGCCTGGATTTTTTTTTGGGAGTATGGCAGCGGGGTTTCCGGACATTGAGGTGAATTCATCCTCTTTAGTTTTCCTGCCTCGAATCCCCACTGTTTTTCAGCCTACTTCATGCGTTATCATTAAGCCTGAATAATAGGCAGTGAGATATACCCCCCCCCCATTGATTGCCTCCTCTATCTGAAGAAAATTGGGGAACAAGCGACAAAAAAGCATTTCTTATTGTTTTATTACTTATAGATTTTGAAACCGGCACTTTGCAAGTATCTTTGGTAACCAGGCTTGTCGCTTTAATTGAGGATCTGCCAGCAATTTTTAAAAATTGCTCAGATTATTCGCTATCTCCCAGGGCGACACACAACTTTTTTAATGTGAGGATGCGATAAAAGGAGGCAGGTATGTTGAAAAAGAAGAACGAACAAGGTTTTACGTTGCTGGAAGTGGCTATGGTGTTAATAGTTGCAAGTTTGATTGTCATTGCTACTTTATCTGCACAAGGTGTATGGGATACTGCAAAGTCTTTTAGGCTTGAACGTCATGTACAGGAAATGAGAGTAGCAGTTGCCCTTTATGAAAATAAAATAGGTTCTTTGCCTGGAGACGGAGATCCAAATACACCTGGCGATCCAGATGGTGAAATTGATAATGGTACAAATTTTTGGTATGAAGTTTTAAATGAAGAAGATCTGGTGACTTCGGAACAACAAGCAAACAGACATCCATTTGGTGGTGATGTGGTTTTAGCATTTTCTGACGGAGCTACCACAGCATCCACCAATCCGTTTGATCTAGATATAAATGTCTTCACATACGAAAATATTCCTGTTGAGTGGGCAGAAACTTTAGATAATGCCATTGACGACGGAGAATCAAATTCAGGTAGGGTTCAAACTACAGATCCTGGTCAAGCCAATGCTATTGATGATTATAACAGCGCTGCAGGAGATTTGGTTGATGTGTGGGTAAGATTAGATTAATGGCTAGTCAAGATATGCGTAAATAGCCATATCTTTGCTCTACATTATTTTATTTAAAGTATAATAGGACACACCTGCAAAAAGTCGAAAAGTTGATTTTGGTCCTAAAACGTATTTTTATAACTCTTTGATTTTTTTTTGTCAACTATCATCTGTCAACTGTCAACTGCGTCTGCAAAAGAGACTTTTTGCAGACGCATCTAATAGGGCTTGGGGACAGTCCCCAAGCCGATTGCGGCACCACCTGAAAGGTTACGCACAGGCCGTACCCTTAATAATTTCAATATCTTTATACTCACACAGCCTTCGGATTATCTGTCCGATATCTGTTTTTAGATGGCCATATATTACCTTGCGCCGCCTTATGGGAACAAAAACTATGTGGTATTTGCATTCCCACACGCTATGCCCTAGACTTTTTTTCATAAGAAGCTCCTTTCTTAAACTTTGGTCACGGATTCAGCACCGTGCCCTTGTACGAAAAAAGATTCTTTTTTTTTCAAATAATACAGCATAGCTTTTACTACTCTCCCCGGCATAGCAAAAGACTTAGCTTTGTAGTTGTAGTGAATGCAGAGTGCATTGGGCAAATATGGTTTTCATTCAACCGGCAACTGTATCATGGACATGCTCGGTTGTTTAAATAGTACAGGGTCACAAACTCGACAAGGTCGTCATATTTATCGCCTGTCTGGTCTTCCTCGCCATGTCTCTTGATAACAACTTTGCCCTCGACCCCTTCGTCATCCAGCCCATCGTCGGTTCTGCTTGTGATTAGCGTAAAATTTGTGTCGTCACTGGTAAAATAGGTGTTGGACTGCTGATTTGCGCCCTTGCTTCCAATTATAAAGGCGACGCCTTCAACGTCATGCCGGCCGGGCAGTGCGAGGCTTAGCCCCTGGATGGAGTTCTCCTGGCATAACGCGCTGGATTCATTGTTTTCATCTTCTGTTGTTGTTTCTGCGGCAGGCAGGTAAAAAAGCTCATTATTCCAGGGGTCAATGGTGTGGCCGATTCTGGTGGAAAACTCGCTTCGGGTGGGCAGCCTCTGGTTCATTCTGGCAAAGCCCACCACTTCGTCCCTGGCCGTGCGGACAACCTCTCTGGCTTCGCTAACCTTTTCCTGCCTGAGCTGGGATACAATCAGCGGGGCAAAGGCACCTACTAAAAGCCCCAGCACCACCAGCACCACGGACATTTCTATCAGGGTGAAGCCGAGTGAGCCGCCGGATCTGTTTGATCTGCCCGGTACTTTCATGTGCGCGTTTCTGCGGCCTGGCAATTTATGTTTAATCATGGAGATTTAAAAAATAATAGTTGTCAGTAAATTGTTATTAGTGCCTTAATTCTCAATCCTGTTATAAAAAAACAAGAGGTTGGAGAAACGCTAATTCAAGTAGTAGATCAAGCTTAAAGGACACAAAAAGGAAGGGATCTTATACAACCACCCCCGGCCCCTCCTTTGCTAAGGCGGGGAGAGTTAATGAAAGGGTCTGATTATAACCACCCCCGGCCCCTCCTTGGCTAAGGAGGGGAGTTTACACCGTGCCCGTGATCCCATACAAGGAAGCAGGCCCAGTTAAACCCTGCTATGCAGGATGTCAGAAAAAGTTACCAACATGTTTGTTTGAAATTTGTGCTAAGCGCCTAAATTAACTGCCTTACCTTACCCTATTAACAATTAACAAATAACAGATAACTGGGTTGCGGGCATGGCCCGCTTTAAATATCACTCAGACAGAATGGCCCGCAGTTCATGGCCTGTTATGATTAAAAACTGATCGTCGTTTCGTTTTGTAAAGTCCGGGGTGCAGTCTGCAAGGGAACCTGTGATGCTGTCCTGGTCGTCGAAGCAATTATCAGGCCACACCTGCTCATCCAGAAGACCATCCGGGCCGGGGCTGATCAGGATAAAGGCTATGCCGGTCTTGTCGCCGGCCTCAGTAATGGCTGAAGAGTCAGAAGCAGGCTCGACTGCTTCCGTCTCCCTGTAGGGAATGTCCACAGCATATTCTCCCTGCAGCGAATTGCCGTCTTCGGTGATGCCTTCCACGAAGCGAAGCCTGTTGCCCCAGGCATCCCTTATTCCTGGCCTGCAGAGGCAATCGTCCACATCTTTTTGAGGGTCATGGCTTATACACTGCGCTGGTTCCTGCTGGTCAGTCTGCAGGTCGCTGTACGTCGGGTACTGCAGGGAGTGAACCATACGTTCCACCAGGCAGTTTTTTGCCTGCTGCATAACCGATGTGGTTCTGGCGATTTGCCTGGACTCCACTACACTTCTCCAAGCCCCTATAGCAGCGAAGAGAATCAGGCCAATTACGGCCAGAACCATGCCCAGCTCAATCATGGTCACTCCTGCTGTCTGGCTGTCGGACTCATATTTTTTTATGCTGGAAGTCTTCATGCAGGCATTATCCGTCTGAGTGCCGTTGTGACCTGGCAGCCCCTGAATGGCAAAAAATGCCCCCCGCTGGTTTGCTTTGGAAAACTGCATAAGGCAACAGCTCCAGGTGCGGCAGGCCTTTGAGTGCAACATGCTGATTATATTTATTGTTTTTAAAAATTTACAGGTAAGTAAGCCAACGGTAACTGTTTACAACCAGGCTGCGATAATATAGTGTGGTTTTAGTGTATCTTGGGAAAATCTATGGAAAAAGCCCCTCAGGAGTCTTAGTACGTGCCCAGCGACATATTCCAGGCCATTGGATTAAAGGGTAACCCGTTTTCCCCGGCCACCTCGACCAAAGGGTATTTTCATACCCAGGCCACCCAGAGGATACTGGAGGAAATACACTTCGGTGTTTCCCAGCGCCGTGGATTCCTGCTGCTCATCGGCGAAGTAGGAGTGGGCAAGACATCTCTTCTGCTGCAGCTCCTGGAGCGGATACATTCCAGCCCCGAAGACAAGCTGCGATCGGCCTGGGTGTTCAATTCCATGATGGACCGCATGGAGCTTATGAAGACCATTATCAGGGATTATGGTCTAACCCCTGCAAAAAATGCCACCTTTTCAGAACTGCTGTCACAACTGCACCAATTCTTCCTGGAGGTCAACTCAAACGGAGGAAATTGCGCAATAATTATTGACGAGGCCCACAACTTCGACATCCATACCCTGGAATCCCTGCGCCTTCTATCCAACCTGGAAAGCGATGAAAAAAAGCTGGTGCAGATCCTGCTTTCAGGTCAGCCGGAACTCCAGGTCCGCCTGAACTGCAATGAACTAAGACAGCTGCGTAGCCGCATAGCGATCAGCAATACCCTGCCCGCCCTGAGCAGGGACGAGGTAAAGCGCTATGTGGACTTCAAGCTGAGCAGCACCAGTTCCCAGCTTTATCTGCCCAGTTCTTCGTGCAGGCTCCTGCACAGGTCCACAAGGGGCAATGTCCGGCTTATAAATCTTATCATGGAACGATCCCTGCATGCTATGTACGCACTGGACCAGACAACAATAAATCCGGGCATTGTGCACGCAGCCATACAAGAGGTGGGGACATTTCAGCAGGATATAAGGCAGAATTACAGTTTCAAGAAAAAGATCCTTTGTGCTGCTTTGATCCTGGCCCTGGTGCTTCCGGCGGCCTACCTGGTGAAGCAGCAGGCGGGGTCGCCCATAATTCAAGGACAGGATTCAGCCCCGCAGCAGCAGACCGGCAGCGGCAATGCCGGTACTCAAGCCGGCGAGGGCATGAGAACTGTTGAACATGACACTGTGCTGCAGATAGTGCCTGATGCCTCGGTAACCAGAGAAAAGCTGCACTCTTTTCTGGAGCCTTTTGACCAGGAGAACCTGGCCGAGGTCATGCTCCAGGCCCTGTGGGTGAATTCCCCCGAGGTTCTCCATGACAAGCTTCCTGATGATCTGCTCCTGGCCGGGGTGCATGACCTGCCTGATAATAACGGGCTTAAATTTTCCGCTTTCCCGTGGAAGGAGTATACAGGCCAGTCCCCCAAGTGGATTGTTCTCTGGCGGCCAGAGGTCATAGTGCAGGAATTTTACCCGGACCTGCGCAGCCAGGAGATTCAAAAGATCCAGGAAAGACTCAGTGATCTGGGTTATTACAGAAATATCACCGACGGTTACCTTGGCTCAGCCACGTGGCATGCACTTATGGATTTTCAGGCGGCATATGATCTGGAGACTTCGGGGACACCAACCCCGGAAACAATTTTCTGGCTGTTTTCAGGGGCAGATCCATGACCTGCTGGGCTGTCCCTGCTGATCTGCCCGGGCAGTCCCCTGACTTTAAGCCTGGGCATTTTGCGGGATTGAGCACGGGTAACCATTCAGGGGTTCCTCGGTATTGATTGCTGGCACCAGGCCTGGGGACTGTCCCCGCTAAGTACTTATATGCAGGTTCACACAACTTAGCGTTTGTCAAATTTAATCTGTGCAGGAAAGATTTCGCGGGGACTGTCCCCGGGCCGGTTCCGGCACCTCCTGAATGGTTACGAGCACGCGAGACTCCCGGTTATGAAAGCAAAGGAAGCAGACATGCCTGAAGACGTGAAGGTGGGCGATCTTCTTCTCAGCAGGGGACTTATCCAGAACAAGCACATGGAATATGCCCTGCAGGTGCAAAAGGTTACCCGGGAGAAGCTGGGCCGGATTCTGACCAGGCTGGGCATGGTTTCAGAGTACGATATGGTCAGGGCTGTAGCGCATCAGCTGCAGGTTCCCTGCGTGGACCTGACCAGGTGGAAACCGGAGATGCAGTGGCTCAGGCGGTTCAACCGCAATTTCTGCCTGCAGAACCGGGTGCTGCCCCTGGGAGTGCACAAAGATCAACTGGTTGTGGCAACATCTGAGGTGCCGAAAGTCCAGGTGCAGCAGAAAATCCATCGCTTAAGCGGCAAAGCCCCGAAGTTTGCATTAACTGAAGAACATCAGCTGGTAAATTTCGTATACGACCACTTTTTTTTCATGGACCGGCCGGTTGAAGAACTGCTGCACATGGAAATACAGTCACTGTACGCAGATACCGGCAACACTCTGAGTCCTGACAATTTTCTGCACTATCTGCTGTTGTGGGCCATTAAAAGCCAGGCAACAGATGTGCACATAAGGTCCATGGAGCAGGGAATAAGCCTGGCCTTTCGGATAGACGGAGTTCTTCATGACAGGGTGTTTATCCCCAGGGAACTGCAGAGAATAATCACCGCCATAAAGCTGCAGGCCGGAATGGATATTTCAGAGCAGCGCCTTCCCCAGGACGGGCGCTGGACCGCCAGACTGCTGGAACGTTCCTACGATATACGCGTGTCCACCCTGGTCACTCCTTACGGGGAAAACATTGTCATGCGTCTGCTGGCCCTGGGGCGGATGCAGTTCTCCCTGGCCGGACTTGGATTTCTGGACAAAGATCTGCCCCTGCTCCGACAGGCCTTCCAGGAGCCTTACGGTATGATTCTGCTAACCGGACCTACTGGATCCGGCAAGTCGACCACCCTGGTTTCCGGACTGAGTTCCATTGATCTTCTGGAAAAAAACGCCATCACCATCGAGAACCCGGTGGAGCATGTAATCCCCCTGGCCAGGCAGACCCAGGTCAATGAGGCTGCAGGCTATGATTTCTCAACCGCCATCCGCAATTTTTTGCGTCATGACCCGGACATCATCCTGATAGGAGAAATGCGCGATGAAATCACCGCCAGGACAGCCATGACCGCCTCAGTAACCGGACATCTGGTTCTGTCCACACTGCACAGTAATACAGCCCTGGGATCCATTCCCAGGATGCTGGGACTGGGGATCGACCACCTGACCATGTCCGAGACCCTCATCGCAGTTGTTTCCCAGCGCCTTATCCGCACGGTATGTTCTCACTGTAACCAGCAGTACCCTCTGAGCCGTGAAGAAAAAGAGTACCTGGAAAGGGACACTGAATACGGCAGCAGGGGGCAGGGGTGCGATCAGTGTGATCATTCCGGCTATAAGGGGCGAACTGTGATCTACGAAATCCTTCCTGTCTTCGGCGAGTTGCGGGAGTTGATTGAAAGGGGGGCATCAAAGCAGGAGCTGGCAGGCTCGGTTCGAAGCCACGGCTTCAGAAGTATTTTTGATGTGGCGGTGGACAAGGTGGAAGCCGGATTCACCGACGTGGCAGAGGTAAAAAGGGTCCTGGGGCGGTTTATGCGGTGACAGGGAGTCAGATGTCAGATGTCAGATGTCCCCAGTGAAACCCCTATCTTCGATAGGGAGATCTTCCGGCTGTTTCACGGGGCAAGCAGTAAAAACAGAGTGTTATGTGTATTGTTTTTTCTGAATAATTCATTTTTTCGACTTTTTGCAGGTGCATCATAAAAGATGCTCATGCGCAGGCTTTTCTGCAGTGCTGTAATATTTTGACCTGAACATTAGATATGGCCGTATTTCAATACAAAATGCTCAACACTGAAGGTCTTCTGGAAAGAAAGACTGAAAACCTTCCCCTGGAAGCCCTGGAAGAGGCTGTAAGGTATCTTGAACGCCAGGGGGCAACAGTTCTGACTATCCGCAGGCTGCCTTACTGGCTGAACCCGGTGGTCCAGGCATACATGCATGGTTTTTCCAGGATAAAAAGGGCTGAACTGGCTGAAATGTTCAACAGCCTTGCTGTGCTGCTGGGAGCCCGGGTCAATGTTTTGACTGCTCTTAATGAAGTAAGTCAGGGCATAAAAAATCCCCGCCTGTTGAGCATAGTAAATTTTATTATAGTGGATATTTCCAACGGGCAGACTTTTTCAAAGGCTATTGCCAGGCATGGCAGAACCTTTTCGCCCATCATATGTCAAATGGCCAGAATCGGTGAAGAAACTGGCACCCTGGACCAGATGCTGAGAAAGGTCGCCGATTATCTAAGGCAGGTGGATCATGTAGTGGGGGAGACTAAAAGGGCCCTGATTTATCCGGCCCTGGTCCTGCTGGTCATTTCCGGGGCTGTAATATTCTGGCTCTGGTACGTGGTGCCCCAGATCGTGGAGCTTTTCCACGAGTTCGGGGTTGAAGTGCCAGACATTACCAGGTTTTTGATTTTCATGTCCTCGCTGGTTCAGAACTGGATGGGCCCAGCTGTTGTCTTTGCTTTATTTTCTGCTGCCCTGCTTATGGGGCTCAGACGTTTATACAGGCCAAGGTATGCCATGGACTGGCTGATTTTGAAGATGCCGGTTATTTCGGGCATTATCCATGCGTCCAGTGTGGCCAGAATCACTGAAAACCTGGGGGTGCTGACAGCCAGCGGAGTAACTGTGCTTCGGTCCCTGGAAATCATCAGGGATTCCATTGAGAACGAAGTAATCAAAAAACGCTTTGAGCATGTGGAGCATGAAATTATTCTGGGCAACAACCTTTCAGGGGCATTGAAGAGGGCATCCGCGGTGGAGGCGATGGTGGTCAGAATGATTGCCGCCGGTGAGGCGACATCAAGCCTGGAGCAGCAGGCCTTCTACGTGGCCCGGCAGTACAGGCAGCGCCTGGACTATCTGGTGCAGAACATGAGCAAGGTCCTGGAACCGGCCCTGTTGATTGTCATGGGACTGTTTTTCGCCCTGATAGTGGCCGGACTGCTGTTTCCGCTGTACGAAATGATCGGGGATACAGGAATGATATGATGCGGGCTGCTTTTGACCGTGTTTCAGGAGTTTACCACTGATGTTTAAATGGATCATCAGTCTTTCATGCCTCGGGTTGTTCTGCACCATGCTGGTGCTGGCCGGGGACAGTCACCGCCAGGTTCAAAGCGCCAGGGACAGGATAGAGTCACTGCAAACAGCAAAGGGTGAGCTTTTGCGGCTGGATGAAAAGCACCAGGAGAAACAGAAGAGGGCCGAGCAGTGGAACATTTTCTGGGAACAGGCGGTTGAAGCCGGACTGCATCCGGATAAATGGCAGGCTTATCCCGTAAATATCGAGGATACTTTAACCCTGAACGAGGCGGAAAATATCCTGACAATCTTATCCAGTAAAATGAATGAAAGTGATTCTTTCTGGTTCAGTCCAGGCTCTGTCAGGGTGATTCCGGAGATTGACTCCGGTGAAAACCGGGAAGACATGGAAGTACTGGTAGAAATGCATATCCAGGGCAAAATAATGACCATGATACCTGAGTCTGCCAGGGAGTAACAGATCGTAAGTATTCAAGGGCGTGACTGGGGACAGTCCCCGCGATCCTTTTGTCACGCCTCTATGCGTCACCGGTGTAAGATAATATGCCTGCCAGCGCATTGGGCGAAACTTAAAATCTGCTGCAATGAACTATTACAGATACCATCAGGGAAAATTGACCTTTGGCAAAGATGCACAAAGTTATAACCGGTAAACACCGGGCAGAGGCAAATCCGGCGGTGAGGCATGATTTTTATCTGCAGTGGCAGGGCCGGACTCTTTGTTTCAATAAAGACTCAATGGCCGTTACCAGTTCTGAAATTTCACAGAGCAGTTCCTTTTGCTTTGTCTTTGTTGATTTTCCCCAGGATGAGGGTCCTGAACAGGTATATGTCCAGGGTGATGCAAAGTTCGCACCTATCCTTGCCCGCAGGCAGGCTGAACAAAAAGGAGAGCTTGGTTCTGATTCGGTTTATCATGTCTACAAGGTAGAAAAAACCGGCAAGAACGAATCCGAGATTGTTTATCACATAATACCAAGAACCCTGCTGGAAAAAGCAAAATCTGAATGCTATATACCGGCAGGCTGTGTTCTCATGGACTGGACCGGTCTATTGCTGAGCCTTTTGAAGAAAGGAGGAAGGAAAGACCAGGCAATAGCCCTGCACGCTGAATCGTCCATACTCGTTGTTGCAGGCAATTCTTCCAGGGTAAAGCTTGTCAGGCGCTACCCGCTTTTTTCTGGGAAAAAGGGCGGTCTGGGAAATGTTCCGGGTATGATAGAGCATGACCTGGAACTGTGCCGCAGGGAAAAAGGGGCCGATTTTTCAGAAGTGCAGTGGATTGAAATCTGCAGGGCTTCCCGGCAGGAGGAGTTGCCGCGCCTGGGGCTGCCGGTAAGGCCCTGGCCGCTGGCCCGCTATACACACGGCAAGACATCCTTGTGGAGCGCACTGCCTTTTCTTCTGGATGCGGTTGAACCGTCCCTGGCTCTGTACGGGGAGAAAGAGCGCTACGTGCGGCCACTGCAGGTGGTTGAAAAGTGGGCCTGGTTAATACTGATAGCCGGGGCGGCTGCCCTGGGGTACATCGGCTGGATGAATCATTCTGTTGCAGACAGGCTCAATGACCGGACTGCAACCCTGGAGAAAGACGTTGACATTCTGGAAAACAAGGTTCAAAGCTATGTTTACCATGTAAAGGGCACCGATGAAGTTGACGGTGCATTTGAACTGGCAGGTGATCTTTCAAGGGCTTTAGCGGCACCTTCGCCAGTGCAGATCTGGAACAGTTTTTTCGGCTCATGGCCGGACGACTGGCAATTGATCGACATCTTGTTTTCTTATGACGACGGAGCCATCAGAATTCAGGCTGAAGGCCTTGTAAGCAGCAACCCTGGACAGTCAGCAAGGCAGTCCAGCCGGTTCAGGCAGCAACTGACTGGATATGGATTTGAAATAGAACAGGTGGACATGGACTTGAAGTCTAAAGAAGCCCGGTTTGTCATAACGGCCAGCTATCCCTGGTCATAGGTCATAACCATTCAGGGGGATGCCCCAACCGGCCCGGGGACAGTCGCCAGGGCCTTGTGTCGGGGTCGGTATCGGAAGCGGTATAGGGATCAAAAATACCGGGCAACGTTCCACATGACTGTGCATACCGGATTTGATTCTGACTTCGACCCCGATACCGATACCGATCCCGACCCCGATGATAAGCTTAAGCACAAACAGTTAAGTGGCCAGGGGGCAACTTTTTCACTTGGGTTGCGGGCATGGCCCGAGTTAGTTACCATCCGGAAATTCCTTATTTCCGGATGCTGAAACTGATTAACAAGTCTGTACAGATATGCATCCTGCAAGAAAAAATATAGTCTGGAGATGTCTTTTAATGACCGTTGTGCTTGCGGCTTTCAGCCTGTGGGCTGTAAGGTCTTTTTTTCCGGAGCATGATGCCCGTCTTGCAGTGGATCATGATATGGACCCCGGTGAGATTGATATACCCGGAGAAAAAGCGATAGAGACCCTGACCAGAGGGATAAAGCTGGTTGAAGATCCGCCGGAACGCCGGCATGCCGAGACGGTTGATTTTTCTTTTCTGCCCAGGCCTGATCCTGTACCGGAAAAGCATATTCCCCTTATTGTGGAGCTTATTTTTATCGGCAAAGAAAAAAAATTTGCAGCTATCAACGGTCAAATTTACGAAGAGGGCGAGGTCATTCGCGGTGGCAAAAAAATCCTGTCCATAAATCCAGATGGTGTGCTTGTACGTTCGCCATCGACAGAGCGGCGGCTGTTGCCCTGGCACCAGACACGGGCAGTCGGCCTGCAGAAATAGGTTTGTTATGCGGTTATTGCGAATTTTTGCACCAGTCAGCAGGGGATTTTTTTCAGGCTTTTCTGGGGCCGGCACTTTTTTACTGATTTTTACCATGTTGATAATAAGCGCCTGCAGCAGCGGGCGAGAGCCTCCGGAAGAATCAGGATACGCGGCCCTGAACAGGCAGATGGCGGAAGAACAGAGACATCTGCAGGAAGCCAGGATACAACAGGAACAACAACTTGAGCATTCACCCTCACCCCGGGACAGGCATGAAGAAGTAGGCCCGCTTATACCCGAGTTTGATCCCCTCCAGGAGAGCATTGTTTCCATCTCGGTCAACAACAAACCGCTGCATGACATACTTTTTGTAGTGGCCAGAAATGCCGGCCTGAATCTTGTAGTCTCCCCTGAAGTAAGCCTGGACAAGAGGATAACCATCAGCTTTGACAAGACTCCTGCCAGTATAGTGGTGGACAGGCTTCTGGATTCTTATGATCTTTACTGGAGCGTGGAAGACAATGTTCTGGCTGTAAGGCCTTTTGAAGAAAAAGTTTTCAAGCTGGATTTTCTGGATTCCAATACCCGGGTGGCCATTGACAGCGGCGGAAATATTTTTGGGGAAAGAAGCGGTGACAGAAGAACAGGAACAGATGATCTTTATGTCGGCAGTCACAACCTTAAAGGCAATTTCGCCATGCAATCCACCTTTGGGGGGGAAGATGACGGGAACTCCATTTATGGTTTTCTGCAGAAAAACCTGAATGATATACTCATGGATGCAACAGGTGAAAGGCAGGGGCATTTTGTCCTGGATCCTACAGCAGGCTCGCTTTATGTACGCGCTTCTCCCTCTAAAATGAGGGTGGCAAATAATTTTATAAAGCAGCTCAAGAGCAAGCTTTCCCAGCAGGTGGTTATCGATGCCCAGATCCTGGAAGTATCGCTCAGCGACTCATTCCAGCTCGGGGTGGACTGGAGTTATATCTCCCAGGAACTGGCCAGCAATTTTGCCTACAGCGTCAACCTGGGATGGCAGTCCGCCCAGGGTTTTGGAACGTACGGCCTGGAAAGCGAGGATCCTGTTCCCATTGTAATTGACAGCAGGACCGGGGATGTAGATGAAGTCTACCGGCAGTTCAGCGCCACGATCCAGGCCCTGGAGACCTTCGGGCAGGTCAGTGTGGTCTCCAACCCCCATGTACGTTCCAGGCATCTGCAGCCTGCCCTGGTGACCTCCGGAACCACCCGGAACTTTATCCAGGAAATAACCAGGTCCAGGAGAGCCACTGATGAAGACTGGGTTGACTATTCCGTGAACACCGGAACTGCTTTTGAAGGGGTTATGCTGGGTGTAGTGCCCTTTATTACTGATAACGGCGATGTTGATCTGGATATTTTTCCCATCACCAGTCAGGTGGATCTTTCTGAGACAGCGAAAATCGGGGGAGATCAGATCACTCTGCCAAAGGTCAATGTCAGAAATGTCAACACCAAAGTCAGGGTTAACGATGGGGATACAGTTATACTCGGGGGACTTATCCAGAAAGGGTCAAGGGAACGTGAAAGGGCCACGCCCGGGGCTTCAAGGATTCCGGGTCTTGGATGGCTGTTCAAACAGAGGGAAGACAGCCAGGATCTTTCCGAACTTGTGGTAATCATGCACGTGAGGGTTGTTTCTCAATGAGCATGCTTTACAGAAGCATACAGAAGCTTCGCCGTCAGGATGAGCATGACATCCCTGTACCCTCGTTTGTTTTTAAGTACAGCGCAGGCTCTTCCCGGAAAAGATACATGAGGGCCGGTCTGATTTCGCTGGTCATGCTGGCGGTTGTGACCATACCGGTGCTTATTTTTCAGTCAAGGTTAGATGTTTACCTGCAAAGCCCGGAATCATCTGAGCAGTACAGTGTCGCCGGTTATGAAATGACTAACCCGCAAACAACCAGGCAGGAACAGACAGTAGATGATTCAGCCGGTTCCGAGGCAACGGTGTCTGAGGAAGAAATTCTTGTTGCCGGTGAAGATGGCTCAGCAATGTCTGTGGATACTGCCGGTGCAGATGAGGTGAAGCGGCAGGAAACATCTGAAGCATCTGAAACCGGGGTTGCTGAAGATATTGTCCGGGACAAGCTGGCCGGGCATGCCAGCGTCCAGCAGGAATCCTCCTACGTAAAACAGGGGCTTGATCCCGGACCGCCTGAACCAGCCGATCTTCCTCAAGGATACAGCCAGGTCCGCCTGGACAGGGACCTTCAGGAGCATTTTACGCGTCAGGCCCAGCGAAACCGCACGGCTATGAGCCTCAACAGAGATATGAATGCTGCCTTTGCCGCTGGAGATTATGATGATGTGCACGAATACATGGTCAGGCTGAGAGATATTTTACCCGGTGCAAGCCCGCTGGTTCTCAAGTGGGAGGGCATTCTGGCCATGCAGGATAACGACTATGAAAAAGCACGCAGAAAATTCCAGGCTGTATTGAGTCAGAACCCGGAGGACTCTTCCGCCCGGGCCAATCTGGCCCTGGCCATGTTGAAGCTTGATCGTACTGACCAGGCCAGAAAAATACTCGCTGAGTTGAGAGCCAAATCCCCTGATAACCCGATGATTGAAACCCTTACCCGCCTGCTTCGCTGATTCCGGCCAGCCTTATTTTCTACAGCACTGCCTGTCTGTACCTTTTTCGAAACTATTCAGCACCTGCGGACGAAAAGCCAGGGGCTGGGGGTTCGGCAAACTGGGCGTAAACTGTAAATAATGACGCGTAGTCACGCCTTTGGCGTGATTAATCAATCACGCCTATGGCGTGATAAACACTCAACTTGATTCAAAGCATAATATAATTGAAGCTTTTCTGGTTGAAAAAACTTGAAGAGGTTTTGATTTACGCTTCCTTGGAGCGAGTTTTTACGTCATGTTTGCCGAATTTCCGGACCACTGGAGGTCATATCATTAAGGTGAACAGTTATCCTTTTTCAAGCCTTTTGAAGCATGCTTTTGCTCGGCCCTGATCCCGTATACTCTGATAAGCATATTTTACCGCGAATTTTACCGCATGCCGGGTGTTGTGCCTGGAAAAACGGCTGTGACTTACTTTTTATCCTTCAGGAAAAAAGGATTTTTGGGTCATGTGCAGTTGATACCTTCCAGATGTTCAAAAACTTGACTAATATTTTTGCCGACTTAAAGAATTCTTTCAGGAACTTACAGAGTTGCGGTTCAAATTCTGGTTTGGAAGGGAGAAAGCGATCATGGAATACAAGGACTATTACAAGATCCTGGGGGTGGATAAGAATGCTTCCCAGGAAGAGATCACCAAGGCCTATAAGAAGCTGGCCAGAAAATATCATCCCGATTTGAACCCGGATGATTCTACGGCTGAAGACAGGTTTAAAGACGTTAACGAAGCTTACGAAGTGCTCAAGGACCCGGAAAAGAGAAAGCATTATGATGCACTGGGTGCCGACTGGCAGCACGGACAGAATTTTCAGCCGCCGCCGGGTTATGAGAATGTACACTTTGAATTCCGCGGTGATCCCGGTGCAGGTCAGGGATTCGACATGGGCGGATTCAGTGATTTCTTTGAGTCTATTTTCAGGGGCTTCGGCGGTGCAGGCCAGGATTTCCGGGGCGGCGGCACCAGGGGATTCAGGGGTGATCCTTTTTCCGGAGGGGGATTTTCCTCCAAGGGACAGGACGCTGAGGCCACCCTGGAGCTGACCCTGGAAGAGGCCTACAAAGGCGGCAAAAAGAGTATTACCCTGCAGGAGCAGGTAATGGGTGCCGATGGCATGCCCCATGTGCAGAATAAGACCCTGAGCGTCAATGTTCCCAAGGGCATCAAGGACGGCAGCAAGATCCGCCTTTCAGGACAGGGTTCGCCCGGGCGCGGGCAGGGGGCTGCCGGGGATCTGTATCTGAAAGTCAGAATAGCCCCGCATCCTTATTTCAAGGTGGACGGCAACAATATAATCTATGATCTGCCCCTGGCACCCTGGGAAGCCGTCCTGGGCGCAAAAGTCCGGGTTCCCACGCTGGATGGGGATGTGGAGATGAATATCCCGTCCGGCATGAGCAGCGGCCAGAAGATGCGCCTCAAGGGACGCGGCATGGGCCGTGGGGCTGCCAAGGGCGACCAGATGGTCAGGATCATGATAAAAGTCCCCAAAAACATTACTGAAGAAGAAAAAGACCTGTGGCAACAACTCTCGGAAAAATCCGGGTTTAACCCCAGGAATTAGAACAGGGTTTTTACGGAGGAAACATGTCCAACTATATACAAACCCGAAGACAGGGAAATTTGATCAGGGCCAATCTGATACACTGGTCCCAGTTTGTGCAGCGTACCGGGGTGTGCCCCAGTATGCTGGGCGAACTCGTTGAGATGGGCTGGGTTGAGTCCATCTGTACTTCGCCTGAAAGCTATCATTTCCCGGAAAAGGAAGTTTTCCGGGTACAGAAACTGGTCCGCCTGTGCCGGGACTTTGAGCTGCCGACCATCGGCGGCGTGCTCATTATTGACCTGCTGGACAGAATCGAGCAGCAGGACAAGGAAATCAGGCAACTGAGAAGATTAATATAGTTTTCATCCGGAAACGTTTCTTTTCCTCGTTTCCGGAAAGAAAACCATCAGTTTCAGCATCCGGCAATAAGGAATTGCCGGATGGTAACTAATATAATATAATTCGGAGGAACAATTATGGATATAAATAAATTCACACAGAAATCGCAGGAAGCTATATCAGCTGCCCAGGAAGTGGCCATGCGCCTGGGGCACCAGCAGGTTGAGGTGGAGCACCTGTTTAAATCCCTGCTGGAGCAGGAACAGGGACTTGTTCCCAGGATTCTGCAGCAGGCCGGGTATAATCCCTCATCCATCAGCACTTCCCTGGACAAGCAACTTGAGAAACTGCCCCGGGTGAGCGGACCAGGAAGCCAGCCGGGGCAGATATACGTGACCCAGAGGCTGAATTCGCTTCTGCTCAAGGCCCAGGACCTGGCCAAGAACATGCAGGACGAATACGTAAGCGTGGAGCATATACTTCTGTCCATCCTGGATGAATCTCCTTCCACCGGGGCGGGCAAGGTCATAGCCGAGTACAAAATCGATAAGAACAAGGTGTTGTCGGCTCTAACCAGCGTCAGGGGCAGCCAGAGGGTGACTTCGTCTTCCCCGGAAGAAACCTACGATGCCCTGAAAAAATACGGCCGTGACCTGGTGGAAGAGGCCCAGGAAGGCAAGCTTGATCCGGTTATAGGCCGGGACAGCGAGATTCGCCGGTGCATAAGGATCCTGTCCAGGCGGACCAAGAACAACCCGGTACTCATAGGTGAAGCCGGAGTGGGCAAGACGGCCATAGCTGAGGGCCTGGCCCAGAGGATACTTAACCGGGACGTGCCCGAGGGGCTCAAGGACAAAACCATCTTCGCTCTGGACATGGGTGCTCTTATAGCCGGGGCCAAGTATCGCGGCGAGTTTGAAGAGCGTCTCAAGGCGGTGCTCAAGGAGGTTCAGCAGTCTGAAGGTCGGATCCTGCTTTTTATCGATGAGATACACACTATCGTGGGGGCCGGCAAAGGTGAGGGTTCCATGGATGCCGGCAACCTGCTAAAACCCATGCTGGCCCGTGGGGAACTGCACTGCATAGGGGCCACAACCATAAATGAATACCGCAAGAATATCGAAAAGGACCCGGCCCTGGAGCGGCGCTTTCAGCCGGTTATGGTGGACGAGCCCAGCGTGGAGGATACCATATCCATTCTGCGCGGCTTGCGGGAACGCTTTGAAGTGCATCACGGGGTGCGCATAAGCGACGGGTCCCTGGTTTCCGCGGCCACCCTGTCGCACCGTTATATATCAGACCGTTTTCTACCGGATAAGGCTATTGACCTGATAGACGAATCCGCGGCCAAGATCCGCAGTGAAATCGACTCCCTGCCCACTGAGCTTGACGAAATAAACCGCAAGATCATGCAGCTGGAAATCGAGCAGGAAGCCCTGAAACGCGAAAAGGACGAGGCTTCCAGGGAAAGGCTGGAAAAACTCGGGCAGGAACTTGCTGATCTAAAAGAAGAGCAGGCCAGGCTTAGAAGCAGGTGGGAGCGCGAAAAGGAATCCATAAACTCCCTGCGCTCTCTCAAGGAAGATATTGAGCGTACAAAGCTGGAAATTGAAAACGCAGAAAGGGCTTATGACCTGAACAAGGCAGCCGAGCTTCGCTACGGCAAGCTGCACCAGCTTGAAAAGGAGCTGGCAGAGAAGGAATCGGCCATAAGCGGCGACAGTGACGAGGAGATGCTTTTAAAGGAAGAAGTGGGCCCTGACGATGTGGCGGAGATAATATCCAAATGGACCGGCATACCGGTAACCAAACTCCTGGAAGGAGAACGCGAAAAGCTGTTAAAGCTTGCCGACATCCTGCACGAGCGGGTCATCGGTCAGGACGAGGCTGTGGACGCCGTAGCTGATGCAGTGCTGCGGGCCAGGTCGGGGCTCAAGGATCCCAACCGGCCCATAGGCTCTTTCCTGTTTCTGGGTCCCACAGGAGTGGGTAAGACCGAGCTGACCAAGACCCTGGCCCTGAATCTGTTTGACACCGTGGAGAACATGGTGCGCTTAGACATGTCCGAGTACATGGAAAAGCACACCGTGGCCCGCATGATCGGGGCTCCCCCGGGATATGTGGGATATGACGAGGGCGGTCAGCTCACCGAAGCCATCCGGCGCAAGCCCTACAGCGTAATTCTCTTTGACGAAGTGGAAAAGGCCCATGCAGACGTGTTCAACGTCCTTCTGCAGATAATGGACGACGGCAGGCTGACAGACAGTCACGGCCGCACCGTAGACTTCAAAAACACGGTCATCATCATGACCTCCAACCTGGGATCGCAGTACCTTCTGGAGGGCATAAGCCCCGAAGGCCATCTGCGCGAGGATGCCCGGGACCAGGTAATGAGCACCGTCAAGTCACATTTCAGGCCGGAGTTTTTAAACCGCCTGGATGAGATTGTCTTGTTCAAGCCTTTGCTCCTGGAAGAAATCGAGCAGATCATTGAACTTCTTCTGCAGCAGATCCGAAATCGCCTGCAGGACCGCAAGATCAGTGTTGAACTAAGCGACACAGCCAGGCACTTCATCGCCAAAGAGGCTTACGACCCGGTCTACGGGGCCAGGCCACTGCGCAGATACCTGCAGCAGCACGTGGAAACGCCCCTGGCCAAGGAGATAATCTCCGGCAGGCTTATGGACGGCCAGCAGGTCACCATAGACCTGGAAAACGATCAGTTAAGCATCAAGGCACAATAACTAGTTTTCATCCGGAAACGGTTCTTTTTCCTTTTGGCTGAGCTTGCCACGCGCTTCGCGTGGTCAATCTGTACAATTATCAGACTTTTCCACCCGTTTTTGAGAGCCATAAAGATAGGCCAATTTGAGAGCCAAAATCATATGGCATACTGATCTTTGACCTGAATCTGAACGCCTCGATTTCCCCACCAGGAAACGCGGTTGAGGCCTGTTTCTTTTCTGCTGGTAAGAAGTTCGGCAAGTCTCTTTTTAATCCCCTGACGATCTCCGTCCAGATATGTAATGAGGAGGTCGCCGGAGTCATCAAGGCTCAGTTCGCAGTTTTGATTGCTGAATATGCTGGTTCGGATGGTGGACAAGACACATTTCCAGTCTTCAGGGCTTTGCCACTGAGGTATACATAGCTGGGACCGAAAATAATCAACAGCGAGCCGAGCAAGCATGATGCAATAGTAATGAGCCTCCACTTTTTCTGGAGACGTGCCTGTGGGTTTGTTCAGGAAGTAGTTCTCGATAAGATCTTTGATGCCAGTTTCCACCGGCCAGCGGATGTGGTAGGCATCCAGGATCTTGGTCGGGCTGTAGTCTGTATGTGTACTTCCAAAGCAGCGGATCTCACTGGTTTCTTTGTTTTGCTTGACCACAAAACGAAAGGGCTTTTTTGTTTCTGGGAGAATGAAGTCCTTACTGGCAATGCGATATTGCTCCCGGTAATCCTGCCAGACCCCTTGCTGGATGGTTGCCTCTTTCCAACGCTTGATCTTGGGGTTTTGTTTGAGGCACATGGTAATGTCCGATTCCGAACGAACAGTCAAATATATCAGCTGTTTTTCTCCGGTATACTCGGAATCTGCATAAATTTCCTTGATAACGTCAGGGTCAATGATCATAAACAGGTTTCGTTCACAGAAGCGGTACAGGGCTGACGGAGCCCTGGACTTGCCTTCACAGTAGGCGATATTAATGATGGTGTTGGTCATGCTGTCCCAGAGGATCTGCGGCCTGTGAGCGTACGTCATATCACCGTTTTTATCAGGAGCCTTGCTCAATGCTTTGTCTTCAGGAAACCGGCTATCCGAGGGATCACAGTGATAATCTATGGCAATCTCTTTGCCCTCAATGATCCCCAGTTCCCTGGCCCGGCAAGAGGCATCGTTTCGCAGGAACTGCAAATGGCTGAAGCGAATCTCATCGAATGCATCGTAGAATCTGGTTTTTCCTGGGTTGAGAACCAGTCCTGAAGCCACGGCTACAGAGCGGTCAGCATTGAGTGTAAAGTCATGGATGCTGGGAAAACCAGCGATAATGCGCATGACATTCACGATAATATTGTTGGTGATCTCAGAAGTGCGCAGGCTGTTTGGGCCGTAGGTGTGCCATGCTTCAATGACCCCTAATTGATCCAGGAAAGGAGCCACGATCAAAGTTCCTGGGTTGCTGATGACCACCTTGCGGTAGGCCAGGTGCTTGATGAATTGAAGGAAAGAACGGTTCACTTTGAGCCCGGAGGTATCAACGAGATCAGGAAATCGGGATTTGGCCGAGGCTTCTACCGGTGACTGTTTCTCAGTCACCTGAGCCGGAACCGGGCTGGAGATAACACCTCGGATGGCAACGGGTTTTTTGAATCGTGAGAGTTTCCATCGAGCATAGATCTTTTGGACATTGGCCCGGGAACATTTCAAATTGAGCTTTTTTATCATCTTGGCTGTGGACAGGGACGGATCCATCAGTCTTTCTTCTATGATTTGAAGCTCCAGCTGGGGGGAAATCTTCTCACCGGTTTGCCCCTTTTGGACAAGATCAGCCAGGCCCCAGACCCCATAGAGCATATACCGGTTTTTCAACACATAGAACCGATTGGGGGCCATGCCGAATTCTTGAAGCACTGGGCGAATCTGGCGTTTTTTTTCAAGCTTGGATAAGGCCTTGAATAGCTCAACTCGATGTTGAAGGTGGTCGCGCTGATAATTGAAAAAAGTACCAGGCCGGTCGTGCAGGTTATGAACTGGCCTGGCAGGCGGTTTTTCTTTTTGCTTGATTACGGATTCCAGGATATGTTGCAGGCCGGACCAAAAACAAATGTCTGCTTCATCCATTCGCTGGCCATAGCCATAAGAACGCTGAATCTGGCGGATATGTTCCAAGGAGGCGTCTTCAATCCCCAGGGCCTTGGCGAGTCGTAAGGCATGGTTGGCACGTTCATGTGGTCTTGAAAGTTTGACCAGGATAACCAGTCGCTCCAGAGCCGGGTCAACCTGCTCATGAGATATCTCCGGTAAAAGAGCCACGGTCCCATAAAGAGCAAATGAGTGATCCCAGTCTTTCAAGGTGTTTCGACTGATGTTGAAAGATTCAGCCACAACCCTTTGTGGTTTTCGATTTTTCCATACATCGGTGATGGCCTGATAGGCAGAGAAGAATGGTTCGTCTTCATAAGTAAAAGGCACTGATGCAGGTGACCTGACAGCAGCCTGTCGTATCCTGAACTGAATGGACAAAAAGTATTGGCGAGCAGTGTCTGTGAGTACCATATCTATATACCCAAAGTAGTACGCAATTGTGGTCCAAAATCGCCTTGACAGTATATAAGATATAGTACGCAAAAATTCCCCGCAATGCAAGCATTTTTTGGATGGAATTATGCGATTTCCCAGGGGGTAACAGGTAAAACTTTCTACAGGCCTGCTCATGTAATCGGTTTTTATCTCGGCTAAATTATGAAATTATCGTTCTATTACAAGTAGTTAAGCATAAAAGAAAGCAATAGCATCATCGCTATCCGAGCTTGAGTGAGAGTTAAGAAATACTGTAACAAAGATTATCATTACTGAAAAAAATTGCGTACTACTTCATGGGGACGGATAACCAAGACTTGCTACAGCTTTGAGGTACTCATGAGGATTACGTTTGAAAATGTCGGCTAACAGATAACATGCTGACATTTATAGATAAAAATAGCATACATTGCGCATTCAACTTGGCGGAGAGAATCATTTTGCCCTTGTTTTTGACTTAGAAAATGGCTCTGAAAACTGCCTGGAAATGTCTGATTATTCGTCACCGTATTAAGATACGCCTCCTCATAATTGCTTGATTTCATTGCCAAAAGAAAAAAACTCCTCGTTTCCGTAAAGAAAACCAACAGCTTCAGCATCCGGAAAGAAAGACTTTCCGGATGGAAACTAAATACTGGACAAACCGCATACAAAAAAGGCAGGTAAAGACCTGCCTTTTTTGTGCCCTTCATCTTTTTTTACCGGAGTCCAGGTCTTGGACGACAATTTTTTACAGGGGTTTTATTTTATGGATCAGACTGCATTATGTCTGGATATAGGCAGCGGCACCCAGGACGTGCTTTATTATATCCCGCAGCGGGAACTGGAAAACTGCCCCAAGTTCATCCTGCCTTCACCTGCCGTGATGGTGGCCAGGAGACTGGAAGAGCTGGGCAGGCGCAATAAAAGCGTCTATCTATACGGCTACAATATGGGCGGTGGGTTTGCCCGGGTTCTAAGGAAGCACCTGCAGGCAGGTCTTAAGGCTGCTGTACACCCCGAGGCCGCCTATGCCATGTCTGATTCACCGGACAATGTCCGGGCCATGGGCGTTGAGATAACCAAGAACTGCCCCCCGGGTTTTGCCCCGGTTTATCTTGCGGATTTTGATCCCGGCTTCTGGCAGGGTTTTCTGGCCCAGGCCGGACTGGAATATCCGGAGGTGATCCTGGCCAGCGCCCAGGATCACGGATTTCACCCCGGCGGCAGCAATCGCCTGGGGCGATTCGAGATCTGGAGGAAATTTTTGAGCCGGGAACATGGTGATCTTAAAAAACTTATTTTTGATGTACCTCCTGAGGAAATGACCAGGCTAATAAGCCTGAAGCAGTGCATGGGCGGGGGCCTGGTCTGCGATACAGGTGCTGCGGCCCTTCTGGGGGCCCTGTCTGTGCCGGAGGTGGAGGAGTTGTCACAGCAGCAGGGAATCTGCGTAGTAAACGCCGGCAACAGCCATACCATAGCCTTCCTGGTATACAGGGGCCGGGTCATGGGGATTTACGAACACCATACCGGCATGCTGGACGGAGAAAAGCTCTGGGCGCAGCTTGAGAGTTTCCGGGCCGGCATGCTGACAAATGAAGAGGTCTTTGAGGACCGGGGGCATGGCTGCCGGGTTCTGGACGAGGCTGCAGGTATGGAATTTGGTCCGGTGTTCCTCCTTGGCCCCAGGCGAAGGCTCCTGGAGGGATTTCAGGCGCATTTTCTGTGCCCCGGGGGAGACATGATGCTGGCTGGCTGTTTCGGCATGCTCAAGGGGGCAGCTTTGTTAAAAGGTCAGAAATTTAACGCTTGAGGGCAGTCACATGAACAATTATACCCTTGTCAGGCCGGAACACCTGAATCACCATGGTTTTTTATTCGGCGGGGTCATGCTCAAATGGGTGGACGAGTTCGCCTGGCTGGCCGCCAGCAAGGAATACCGAGGGTGCAAGCTGGTGACCATTGCCATGAACGAGATTCGCTTCACCGAGCAGGTGCCCAACGGGTCCATCCTGCGGTTTAATATCGAATTCTGCAGCCAGGGCAAGTCCTCGGTGACCTATGATGTAAATGTCTATTCCGACAGGCCGGGAGGCGAGCAGGAAGTAAAGGTTTTTGCCAACAAAATCACCTTTGTCCGGGTGGATTCCCTGGGGCACAAGACCCCGCTTCCGCCCAGAAGCGAAATAAAGGCCTGGCCTGAGGTATGAGCAGCAACCTGTAATTCACGGACGGTACTGTAATGAAAAAAGTTGTCATAGCCACGCGGGGCAGCAAGCTGGCCCTGTGGCAGGCGGAACATATATCCTCGCGCCTGAGGGAGCGCTACTCCGGGCTGGAAGTGGAGCTTTTGAAGGTAAAGACCACCGGGGACAAGATACTTGATGTGCCTCTGGCCAAGGTCGGGGGTAAGGGGCTTTTCGTCAAGGAGATTGAAGAGGCCCTCATGGACGGTCGAGCCGACATAGCGGTGCACAGCATGAAAGATATGCCGGCTGAGCTTCCCCGGGGGCTGAAGCTTGGAATAATCCCTGAAAGAGAATCCAGGTTCGATGTTCTGCTGTCCACCAGTTATCCTGATATCAGTTCCCTGCCCACCGGGGCCACCGTGGGAACTTCCAGCCTCAGACGCCAGGCCCAGATACTGCACATGAGGCCGGACCTGGAGATTCAGATGCTTCGCGGCAACCTGGATACCAGGCTCAGGAAGTTAAAGGAAGGTATTTATGATGCAATCATTGTGGCTGCTGCCGGAATGAGCAGGTTGAACATGCATGCCGATTATGTGACTGAACTGTCTCCGCCTTATTTTCTGCCGGCAGTGGGGCAGGGGGCCCTGGGTATAGAATACCTGCAGGACCGCCAAGAGCTGGATGAGCTCCTGGGGTTTATGGATGACTTCAGCACAAGGTACTGTATAGAATGTGAACGGGCCTTTCTGGCGGAACTGGAGGGCGGCTGCCAGGTGCCCATAGCCTGCTACTGCCGGCATGAAGGCAACAATATTCAGGCCACCGGGCTTGTCTGCGACCTCAAGGGTGAGAGGATGATCCGCAAGAGTGTTTCAGGCAAACCCAAGGACGCGCGCAGCCTGGGAGTTGATATGGCCAGGCAGGTCCTGGAGGCGGGAGGACGGGAAATCCTGGCGGAACTTTATGCCTGCCAGGATGATAATCAGGATTGACCCAGCCCCAGGTCCGGGGCGATTTCCTCCATGGCCTGGATGGACAGGGACAGAAATTCGTTTTGATCCAGGCCCAGCTTTTCATGTTCAGCAATGATGGCCCTGTTTACCGAAGCGGCAAAGGCCTTGTCCTTCATCTTTTTCTTCAGGCTTTTGGCCTTCATGCCGGACAGTTTTTCAGGGCGAACCAGGGCCGCGGCCATGACCAGTCCGGTTACTGTTTCAGCACAGCGCAGGGCATGGTCCAGGGTGCTGGAGGGGGCCGGGGCATGATTCAGTTCTGCGGCATGGGCTTCAATGGCCCTGACGGCTTCGGGGGGCAACTGGTCCTGGAGCATTTGCGCACTTTCCAGGCCGTGCCTGGAGTAATCCTCCTGAGTCAGGGTATAGTCCAGGTCGTGCAGAAGGCCGGTCAGTCCCCAGGTTTCAACGTCCTGGTCAAGTCTTCGGGCCAGGCTGCGCATGACTGCTTCCGTGGCCAGGCTGTGCCTGACAAGATTTTCTTCCTGCACCTTTTCCCTGACCATATCCAGGGCTTTTTCTCTGCTGAGCATGTCTTTTTCCCTAAATAATTTTCCGGGTATTGACCCCTGTTAAAGAAAGATTAATATACTGATTCAGTACAAATTTCAGGCACACGCAGTGAATATATCCGTCGTATCTTTTTAGCGCTTTGCATGTGGCATGGGGACTGGCTCTTCCGGGACCCACTTGTCCCAAAAATTGAGTCTTTTTGAGCACAAAATGATGCTCAAGTGGGTCCCGGAGTGCCTGTCCCCTGCTTTCCTTAAAAGCGCTAAACAGATACTATCCGTCAGGCCATGCCCTGTAAAGCAGCTTTTGCAGGGAGTGGCCGCGAGACTGCCGATATTGACAACCGTCTTGATTTTGCCGATAATTTTTTTATTATCGGCGTGGAGTTATTTTATTAATATCTTTGTTTCAGCAGGGAGGACCTTAATACGATGAAAAGAGTCGCTTTATTTATAGGCACAAACATAGCTATCCTGGTGGTGCTGCTTATTGTCACATCTATTCTGGGTGTGAACAATTACCTGGATGAGACCGGGACAGGACTGAATCTGACCCACCTTCTGATTTTTGCAGCCATACTTGGTTTCGGCGGATCATTTATATCCTTGGTCATATCCAAGTGGATGGCCAAGCGTCTCACCGGAGCCAAGGTGATAGACAGGCCCAACAACGAGGTGGAGAACTGGCTTCTGCAGACTGTCAGGCGTCAGGCTTCCAGGGCAGGGATCGGCATGCCCGAAGTGGCCATATTTGATTCCCAGGCTCCCAATGCCTTTGCCACAGGCATGAAAAGGGATGCGGCCTTAGTGGCGGTGAGTACAGGTCTTTTGAAGAATATGAACCAGGACGAGGTAGAAGCTGTCCTGGGGCACGAGATAAGCCATGTGGCCAACGGGGACATGATAACCCTGACCCTTATCCAGGGTGTGGTGAACACCTTTGTTATTTTCCTGTCCAGGATTGTGGGGCATTTCGTGGACCGGGTCATCTTGAAAAACGAAGAAGGGCACGGTCTTGGTTTTTTTGTGACCACCCTGGTTGCCCAGATAGTTTTCGGTATCCTGGCCAGCACCATAGTCATGTGGTTCAGCAGGCAGCGTGAATTCAGGGCAGATGCCGGTGGGGCTCAATTGGCCGGTTCCGGCAAAATGATCTCCGCCCTGGAAAAACTTCAGAAGGGTGCACAGGAGCCGCTTCCTGACCAGATGGCTTCCTTCGGCATCAACGGCAAAAAGGACTACGGCTGGAAGATGCTGTTCATGAGTCATCCGCCTATTGAGCACCGCATTGAAGCCTTGAAAAGATCAAATCCCCAGTAGTTCTGCGATTCTGTCCCCAGGCCCTGTCATTGCCGGAACAAGTATTCGGGATGACAGGGCTTTTTTTTATTGTGTCTTTTTGCAAATTTCTTGTTGACAGCCAGGTGACATGTGCATATATTTCTATTTCCTGCCGGGGCGAACCTTCTGTTCTCTGCTAGAAATCATTTTAAAATATTTTGATTTTTTCATTGACAGCTGATTTGGTTCAGTGTAGAAGGTGTTGTTTCGGTGATTGGGAGATTTTGACATTTATTAGTTCTTTGACAATTAAATAGTGAGCCGACCTGGTAAGGTTATTTGTTTTATTATTGATTGAGTTGGACAGCTTAATTAAGCTTTCCGGTTATATTTCAACTGGAGGGTTTGATTCTGGCTCAGAATGAACGCTGGCGGCGTGCCTAACACATGCAAGTCGAGCGAGAAAGTTCCTTCGGGAGCGAGTAAAGCGGCGAACGGGTGAGTAACGCGTGGATAATCTACCTTCGGGTCCGGGATAACTCCGCGAAAGCGGGGCTAATACTGGATGGTTTTATTGGTTCATATGAGCTGATGAGTAAAGATGGCCTCTGATTCAAGCTATCGCCTGGAGATGAGTCCGCGTCCCATTAGCTTGTTGGTGGGGTAAAGGCCTACCAAGGCGACGATGGGTAGCTGGTCTGAGAGGATGATCAGCCACACTGGGACTGGAACACGGCCCAGACTCCTACGGGAGGCAGCAGTGGGGAATATTGGGCAATGGGGGCAACCCTGACCCAGCAACGCCGTGTGAGGGAAGAAGGTTTTCGGATCGTAAACCTCTGTCAGGAGGGAAGAACGGGCTGAAGTCGAACAGGCTTTAGTTTTGACGGTACCTCCAGAGGAAGCACCGGCTAACTCCGTGCCAGCAGCCGCGGTAATACGGAGGGTGCGAGCGTTATTCGGAATTACTGGGCGTAAAGCGCGCGTAGGCGGCACGGCAAGTCAGATGTGAAAGCCCTGGGCTCAACCTGGGAATTGCATTTGAAACTGCCGAGCTAGAGTAAGGTAGAGGGTGGCGGAATTCCCGGTGTAGGGGTGAAATCCGTAGATATCGGGAGGAACACCAGTGGCGAAGGCGGCCACCTGGGCCTTTACTGACGCTGAGGTGCGAAAGCGTGGGTAGCAAACAGGATTAGATACCCTGGTAGTCCACGCCGTAAACGATGGATACTAGGTGCTGGGTTTTAAATTCGGTGCCGTAGCTAACGCGTTAAGTATCCCGCCTGGGGAGTACGATCGCAAGGTTGAAACTCAAAGAAATTGACGGGGGCCCGCACAAGCGGTGGAGTATGTGGTTTAATTCGATGCAACGCGAAGAACCTTACCTGGGCTTGACATCCCGCGAATTCCGTAGAGATACGGAAGTGCCCTTCGGGGAGCGCGGTGACAGGTGCTGCATGGCTGTCGTCAGCTCGTGCCGTGAGGTGTTGGGTTAAGTCCCGCAACGAGCGCAACCCCTGTCCTTAGTTGCCATCGGGTAGAGCCGGGCACTCTAAGGAGACTGCCGAGGTTAACTCGGAGGAAGGTGGGGATGACGTCAAGTCATCATGGCCCTTACGCCCAGGGCTACACACGTACTACAATGGTGGGGACAAAGGGTAGCGAGACTGTGAGGTGGAGCAAATCTCAAAAACCCCATCGTAGTTCGGATTGCAGTCTGCAACTCGACTGCATGAAGTTGGAATCGCTAGTAATCGCGGATCAGCATGCCGCGGTGAATACGTTCCCGGGCCTTGTACACACCGCCCGTCACACCACGAAAGTCGGTTCTACCCGAAGCCGCCGGGCTAACCACGCTTTATGCGTGGAGGCAGGCGTCCACGGTAGGGCCGGTAATTGGGGTGAAGTCGTAACAAGGTAGCCGTAGGGGAACCTGCGGCTGGATCACCTCCTTTACAGGTTATACGGGTCGGCTCACTATTTGATTGTCCAAGGCTGTTCATTGAATAAATATGGTACAGGGTCAGATGGGCCTATAGCTCAGTTTTGGTTAGAGCGCACGCCTGATAAGCGTGAGGTCGATGGTTCAAGTCCATCTAGGCCCACCATTGTGGAAATAGCAAATTACAAATCACAAAATACAAACAAAGACAAAATCTTTAAGTTTTGTGGTCTTGAAATGTAAGAGATCTTGTAACTTGATGAAATCAGTTTGAGATTTGTAATTTGAGATTTGTAATTTACACCATGGGGGTGTAGCTCAGCTGGGAGAGCGCCTGCCTTGCACGCAGGAGGTCATCGGTTCGATCCCGTTCACCTCCACCAGTATCAGTTATTAGTTATCAGTTATTAGTTAATAGTGGAAGAAAAAAGCCATAATTCACAGCTTCACCCAATTAACAATTAACAATTAACAGATAACAGATAACAGATAACCGTAATAGTTCTTTTTGTAGATATGAGATAAGCTTACAGTTTCAGGTGTTGAATCAATAAGAATTGATTCAAGCACCTGGAGCTCTAAGCGGGTTCCTTGACACAGCCATTGAGGGCATTGACCAGGAGAAGATTCTGGTTGGTTCATTTATGGCTGTATGTTCATTGACAGTTAAATAGGGGTAAGTTTTTTTGTAGTTTAGGTTAAGATATTAAGGGCAATTGGTGGATGCCTTGGCGCCAAGAGGCGAAGAAGGACGTGGGAGGCTGCGATAAGCCTCGGGGAGCCGTCAAACAGGCTTTGATCCGGGGATTTCCGAATGGGGCAACCCACCTGAAGTAATGTTCAGGTACCTCTGTTAATTCAGGGGAGCGAACCCGGGGAAGTGAAACATCTCAGTACCCGGAGGAAAAGAAATCAAGAGAGATTCCCCAAGTAGCGGCGAGCGAACGGGGATTAGCCCAAACCTCGTGTCTTCGGGCACGGGGGGTTGTAGGGCCTTCAATACGGTGATTTGCCAGTAGATAGCAGAACTATCTGGGATAGGTAGGCCATAGAAGGTGAAAGCCCTGTATGCGAAATCGAAAGCGACGCCAGAAGGTACCTGAGTACCACGGGGCACGTGGAACCCTGTGGGAATCCGGGAGGACCATCTTCCAAGGCTAAATACTACTTGGCGACCGATAGTGAACCAGTACCGTGAGGGAAAGGTGAAAAGAACCCCTGTTAGGGGAGTGAAACGAGAACCTGAAACCAATTGCCTACAAGCAGTTCGAGCCTGACTTTTAGTTGGGTGAGAGCGTGCCTTTTGCATAATGGGCCAGCGAGTTAATCTACAGTGCGAGGTTAAGCCGAAGAGGTGTAGCCGCAGCGAAAGCGAGTCTGAACAGGGCTATTAGTACTGTGGATTAGACCCGAAGCCGGGTGAGCTATTCATGGGCAGGGTGAAGCTTGGGTAAAACCAAGTGGAGGCCCGAACCAGTAGAGGTTGAAAACTCTTTGGATGACCTGTGAATAGGGGTGAAAGGCCAATCAAACCCGGTGATAGCTGGTTCTCCCCGAAATATATTGAGGTATAGCCTCGGGTGTTTACTTGCGGAGGTAGAGCACTGAAAGGGCTAGGGGCCCCACCAGGTTACCAAACCCTATCAAACTCCGAATGCCGTAAGTTGAAGCCCGGGAGTCAGACTACGGGTGAGAAGGTCCGTGGTCGAAAGGGAAACAGCCCAGACCGTCGGCTAAGGTCCCTAAATATGTGCTAAGTGGGAAAGGAAGTGGAACTACTTTGACAGCCAGGAGGTTGGCTTAGAAGCAGCCATCCTTTAAAGAAAGCGTAATAGCTCACTGGTCTAGTGGTTCTGCGCCGAAAATGTACCGGGGCTAAAGCACATTACCGAAGCCACGGAGGTCAGAGGACATTGTCCACTGGCCTGGTAGGGGAGCGTTCTCTACGGGACGAAGGTCAACCGGGAGGTTGGGTGGACTGTAGAGAAGTGAGTATGCTGGCATGAGTAACGATAAAACGGGTGAGAAACCCGTTCGCCGTAAGCCTAAGGTTTCCTGGGTAAAGTTAATCTGCCCAGGGTTAGTCGGCCCCTAAGACGAGGCTGAAGAGCGTAGTCGATGGGAAACAGGTTAATATTCCTGTACCTGCTTGTTGATCGTTTGAGTGATGGGGTGACGCAGAAGGGTAGGTCATCCGGGTGTTGGACGTCCCGGTTCAAGCCTGTAGGCTGAAGATCCAGGCAAATCCGGATCTTCATAAGGCCGAGAGGTGATGACGAGTCTTAATAGACGGAAGTGACTGATCCCATGCTGCCTAGAAAAACCTCTAAGCGAGATCAACTGGCGGACCGTACCGTAAACCAACACAGGTAGGCGGGGAGAGTATCCCAAGGCGCTTGAGATAACTCTGGCTAAGGAACTCGGCAAAATGACCCCGTAACTTCGGGAGAAGGGGTGCTCCTTCGGGTGATTAAATTTACTTTATGAGCCTGGGGGAGTCGCAGCGAAATGGCGGTGGCGACTGTTTACTAAAAACACAGGTCTCTGCGAAGTCGTAAGACGACGTATAGGGACTGACGCCTGCCCGGTGCCGGAAGGTTAAGGGGAGATGTTACCCCGCACTTACTTTACGATTGATTTAATGCAGATTGAGCGTGAGCATTGAAGCAAAAATACGCTTAGTTTAGTAGCAGGATCAGTAGTAAAGTAAGTGCGGGGGAAGCATTGAACCGAAGCCCCGGTAAACGGCGGCCGTAACTATAACGGTCCTAAGGTAGCGAAATTCCTTGTCGGGTAAGTTCCGACCTGCACGAATGGCGTAACGATCGCCGCACTGTCTCGGCCAGAGGCTCAGTGAAATTGAATTCTCGGTGAAGATGCCGAGTACCCGCAGCAAGACGGAAAGACCCTGTGCACCTTTACTACAGCTTGACATTGGACTTTGGGCTATCATGTGTAGGATAGGTGGGAGGCTTTGAAGCGGTCACGCCAGTGATCGTGGAGCCGCCCTTGAAATACCACCCTTGGTAGTCTAGGGTTCTAATCCCGACCTGTGAAGCCAGGCGGGAGACATTGTCTGGCGGGTAGTTTGACTGGGGCGGTCGCCTCCCAAATAGTAACGGAGGCGTGCAAAGGTTCCCTCAGGCTGATTGGAAACCAGCCGTTGAGTGCAAAGGCATAAGGGAGCTTGACTGTGAGAGAGACATCTCGAGCAGGTACGAAAGTAGGCCTTAGTGATCCGGTGGTTCTGAATGGAAGGGCCATCGCTCATCGGATAAAAGGTACGCCGGGGATAACAGGCTGATCGCGTCCAAGAGTTCACATCGACGACGCGGTTTGGCACCTCGATGTCGGCTCATCACATCCTGGGGCTGGAGCAGGTCCCAAGGGTATGGCTGTTCGCCATTTAAAGTGGTACGCGAGCTGGGTTTAAAACGTCGTGAGACAGTTTGGTCCCTATCTGCTGTGGGCGCAGGAGACTTGCGAGGCTCTGTTCCTAGTACGAGAGGACCGGAATGGACGATCCTCTAGTGGACCTGTTGTCGCGCCAGCGGCACAGCAGGGTAGCTATGATCGGCAGGGATAACCGCTGAAAGCATCTAAGCGGGAAGCCTTCCTCAAGATAAGGTCTCCCCTCTGACATGTATGCAAGTACGTGTTGGACTAAAGGACCCTGGAAGACCACCAGGTAGATAGGCCGGAAGTGTAAGCATGGCAACATGTTGAGCTGACCGGTACTAATAGTCCGTGAGTCTTAACCTGACTACAAAAAACTTACTCCTATTAACTTATAAATTTTGTTCCGGCGGCCAAGGCGGAGGGGCCACACCCGACCCCATTCCGAACTCGGAAGTTAAGCCCTCCAGCGCCGATGATACTTGGGGCACACCCCTGGGAAAGTAGGACGCTGCCGGAACATTTTTTCCACAAAAAAAGGGATTCCAATCACTGGAATCCCTTTTTTTGTGTCTGAAAAAATCTTGATTGAGGTCCCTTTGGGGTAACTTCGGAAATAAGGAAGGGATCTCATACAACCACCCCCGCCCCCTCCTTGGCTAAGGAGGGGAGCTACACCGTGGCCTGGATTTACTTGGGTGGTGGAAGTTTAATCACGATTCAGATGGAGTGTTTGACAGATGGTGTGCTTTCGGCAGACGTGCGTAAGCAGATAAATTTCACGGCAGCTGGCGTAGGCTTTGCTTGGAGGGCCAGTTCAGGGGCTGGTCAATTTTCGGTTATCACAGCACAAGTTGAGACACCTCCTCCATGACTCAAGGTCCGTAAGCGTCCAAACGGGTACACCTATCCATGGGCGGGTATCGTTGGTAGTATTCCCTGGCCCACTGGATATGCAGCAGGCCAGGGGTATGATGGTTGGGATCAGCAGGCAGTGGGGGAAGGCAGGACTTCCGGATCTATGTACTGAGGCATAAGGGCCTTCAGATCCTGCTCGGTCTTGGCCAGGGGCAAGTTTTCAAACAGGTGGCGTAAGTATGCGTAAGGCTCCAGGCCGTTCTTTTTGGCTGTCTCCACCAGGGAGAAGTACATAGCGCCTGCCTTGGCTCCATTGGGATGTCCGGCAAAAAGCCAGTTCTTGCGTCCCAGGGCGAAGGGTCTGATGGCGTTTTCCACCAGATTATTGTCAGGCCGCAGCCGGCCATCCAGTGTATAGCGCACCACTCTGTCCCACTGGTTCAGGGCATAATTTATGGCCGTGCCCAGTTTGCTTTTGTCCGGGGTGGTTTTACTTCTTTCGTCCAGCAGAGTTTTTATCTGGTTTAGTATGGGTATACTTTTTTCCTGACGTTCTTCCTGTATCCGGTCGGGCTTTAGCTTTCTGGTTTCAAAGGACTGTTCCAGGATATATAGCTTGGCGATAAGGTTCAGGATTTCCTGGGCGGTTCCGCCCTTGTGCTTTTGTTTCTTGGAGAGTTTGACCACATCCATAAACTTGCGCCGGACATGGGCCAGGCATCCTACATGGAATATGCCCGGCTTGTCGCCCAGGTCGTTGTAGACTGCATAGCCGTCACTTTGAATATAACCTTGATAGTCCTGGAGGAAATCCAGGGCCAGACCGCTTCGCGTGGGATGATAATCATAAAGGACAGTGGGATTTTCAGGATGGCCGCCAAGGAAAACCCACATATATGACTTGGAAGTGTTGGACCGGCCCGGTTCATCAAGTACCTGTACCGGGGTCTCGTCTATGCCCACCTGGAATCCGAGCATGATCTCCTTTTTGAACAGATCCAGGAAAGGCTCGCAGACCCTGGCCGCATGCATGGCCCAGGAGACCATGGTGGAACGGGAGATATCAATGCCCAGCCTTAAAAGCTGCTTGCACTGGCGATAAAAGGGTAGGCCGTCCACAAACTTGGCTGTGATGATATGAGCCATAAGACCTGGAGTCACTATGCCCTGGGGGATCAGCTGTTCCGGCATGGGAGCTATTTTGACTGCACCCTGATCATCTTCGGCTCCCTCGCAGTTTTTGCAGGCGTATTTGAGACGGATGTAGCGATTAACAATCAGCCTGGCAGGGATATAATCCAGTTTTTCGCTTACTTCCTGACCTATCGGGCTTAGCTCGACTCCGCAGGGGCATATCTTTTCCTCCCCAGAGAGGTCATGGATTATATCCTTTCTGGGAAGATCCTTGGGGATGGGCTTGCGGCCACGTTTCTTACGGGAATGTTCAGGTATGGTGATGGTTTTTTCCTGGGGCGTTTCCACCTCGGTTTCCATCTCAACAAGGCCAGGCATCATGGGCCAGGTCTCTTTGGAGCCGCATTTGGGTTTTTTATCGGATTTGGACCCATAGATGGCTTTTTGCAGGAAGTTCAGTTTCTCCTGCAGGTAGATAAGTTGCTGGTGGTAGTCAGCAACGATATCTTTGAGCGCATCCTTATCATCTGGCAAGTTGTTGATGTCCATAACTGAGTATTCATATACACACAAACATTTGGAATTGCAAGCTTTTTTTGCAAAAAAATCTAAAATAATGTGGAAAATTTTAACTCTTTGTGCCCCCTGACCTGCACAGGGTCCAGACCGTCTAAAAGCCAAACAAGCTGCCTCGCATCAAGCTCCATAACTTCCTGCTTTGATGCAGGCCACTTGAAGCTTTGCTTCTCCAGGCGCTTTTGCCACAGGCAAAAACCGTTTGTGTCCCAGTACAGGATCTTGATGATGGTTCGCTGCCTGTTGCAGAAGACAAACAGATGACCGGAAAAGGGGTCATGCTCCAGCTGAGCCTGGACCATGATGGACAACCCGTCTATGGCCTTGCGCATGTCGGTATGTCCGGTGACCAGATACACCTTGGCCTGACTTACCGCGATCACGTGATCTCCTCCAGAGTACGGACAAGCTTGGCCAGTACTTCCTGCTGGAAATCACCCGGGATATCCACCCGGTAATTGTTGACCATCAGACGCAGAGGCGTATGGGTTTTCTCCTGGACAACCTTCAGGGGCACCGGCACGATGGCATTTTCCTCCTGGGTTTTCCTGGAATAGGTGTGCCCAAGCTTTTTGCACCAGTAATAGAAGGCATGCTTGGACAGTTCTGCCCTGCGGCAGTATTCGGCTTTGGTCAGGCTGCCCTGCCTCCACTTGTTGATATGCGCGGACCAGAATCCGGCCCGCTCCTCAGGCGTGTACTTCTGTGACTTGGTTTGCATAACGGCCCCTCCTTGGTATTTGGGAGACCATTAGCACATCAGGCGGAGAAAAAAAGATGGGGTTAAATGGACGCTTACCCATGACTCAAGGTCCAGGAGGAGGGTCTGCTGATATTGCGCTGGCTTGGCGTGGAGGAGATTATTCGTTGGGGAGGTTTTCTCGATAGTGTCTTTCCGGCAAGCCTGCGTGAAAAATTTGAGGGCCTGGGGTACTATCGGTTACCAAACCATAAGGAGGACAACCGATGCACCAGCAATCAGCCCCATCCACCCGGCCAGGCCTTGAAGAAGTCAAGAGACAGTTCGAGCACTGGCGGGAAACCAGACACACACGATCTCCGATTCCCAACCACCTATGGGCCAGTGCAGTCAGCCTTGCTCAGGATTATTCCATCTGCAAAATAGCAAAGGTCTTGCACCTCAATCACAGCCACCTCAAAAAGCGGGTCCTGGCCGAGCAGGCTCAAGAGTCCCTACAGCCAGGTCCTTCCTTTGTTGAATTTGAACTCACGTCATCTTTGCCTTGCACCGAATATCACCTGGAGACCGAAGCTCGAGATGGATCAAAGCTCAAAATGCAGCTTAAAGGTCCAGACCTGCCTAATCCCCTTGAGATCCTCTCGGCTTTCTGGAGCAAAGGGGCATGATTCAGCTCACTCCCCAGATGCGCATCCTTGTAGCTGTGGAGCCTGTTGATTTCAGAAAAGGGATCGACGGGCTGACAAAAATCTGCCGGCAGAGGATCAAATCAGATCCCTTTTCAGGCTGTGTCTTTGTCTTTTGCAACAAAAAGAAAACAGCCATCAAAAAGTGTTTTCACAGACTTTATTGGTTTTTGGGTCATAGCTTTTTTTATGAATGCAAAACGCCTGGCCAACATGGGGAAATTCAAGGTATTCATTTAGCTCGGTGGTAGTCCATATGGAGCGGGTATCTATTCGGCCATGACCTGGTGGATCTTGGAGGCAATAGTCAGGTTCTTTGCGGTGTTCAAAGTATTTCTTGATGTCGAAGTAGAGAGTGGGCTGGTTTTTTTTGACGGTAAAAAGGTAGGCTGCGTTGCGCCCAACGATGTATTCGGCCAGTTTTTTCTGAGTAAGAAGCGCGTCGGCGGTGATAGTTTTCCCGGAGATTTCTATTTGTTCCAGGATGGGGATAAACATCCCGATTTCGTTTGTCTGCTTCGTTTCTTGGTCATCATCCTCTGCAGGCAGAGCACCTACTTTTTTTGGGTGTGGGTGGTCTTGGATTCATGGCCAACAACACTGGCAATATGGGTTTGCCGGGCATTTTCATCAATGGCGTTTTTCATGGTTTTGCCATCAAAAGCCAGACAAGTGTCTTCGAGGCCTTGATCTTCGTTAAAGCGTTGCATAGCCAGATCTAATTCAACTGGGTCCGCACGGACTAGAACATCACGTATGACGAACTGACTGGGGATAACATATTTTCCATTTTCCTTGCGGCACCGAAACCGTTGCCGGGCCTTTTGTCCCAGTTTGTTGGCCCAGCCATAAATGGCCTTGTAGCCTTTCATTCCGCACAGGGTGGCTGCTGCTGCAATGGACAGAACTGTAGAGATTCGATGACGGCGTCCATGTGTTCTTCGAGGGTCGGTGACAGTTTTGAAGTAATCCGGGAGTGATTCCATCTGTTTAGCATTCATGGTCATTTTGGGTTCTCCTTTTTGATATGCTGCGTTAAGAATGGCACAAGACAACAGTTTTCTGGCGTTGGCTTGAAGCGGCAAGACAAAGATGAGTTTGGGGGATGAAGGTTTGGCACTGTATCCTTGGCCGACTCTTTTAAAGCCTTTGGTCAGTCCAAGCTCTGTCCAGTTTGAGGCGCGGTATACAGTGCCTGTGTAACGTCTGGGATCTACAAAGGTTTCCAGGAGCAGCAGTGGGTGGCCAAAATGTTGTTGCCAATCAAAAGAGATGCGCTTTGCACAAAGCGATAGGATGCGAGATCCCAGGTTTGGCAGATTCCAGCCCGGCAGAATAAGAAAACGAGTGTTGTTGGCCAGAAGCTTCAAGCGGTCAAACCGATGCCGATATTCCCATCCAATCCAACGGTCCCTGGCCGCGCATTTCAAGGCTGCAGCCGAGAATGTAAGCAGGGCAACCCACTGATCAGAGTAGGTGGCGACATACCAGAGCGTTTCGCTGATTTTAGGCGAGGCTCCAAGATAGTGATACTTGGCCATCAAAGACTTGAACAGGCTTTCCTGCTCCCTTTTGATTGGTTGCAGCCTTACGCTGAGCAAATATGAAGGATGGGGCTTTGTGTGCATGGCGAGCCCCTTGTAACAAACTTCAGACTTTTCCACCCGTTTTTGAGAGCCATAAAGATAGGCCAATTTGAGAGCCAAAATCATATGGCATACTGATCTTTGACCTGAATCTGAACGCCTCGATTTCCCCACCAGGAAACGCGGTTGAGGCCTGTTTCTTTTCTGCTGGTAAGAAGTTCGGCAAGTCTCTTTTTAATCCCCTGACGATCTCCGTCCAGATATGTAATGAGGAGGTCGCCGGAGTCATCAAGGCTCAGTTCGCAGTTTTGATTGCTGAATATGCTGGTTCGGATGGTGGACAAGACACATTTCCAGTCTTCAGGGCTTTGCCACTGAGGTATACATAGCTGGGACCGAAAATAATCAACAGCGAGCCGAGCAAGCATGATGCAATAGTAATGAGCCTCCACTTTTTCTGGAGACGTGCCTGTGGGTTTGTTCAGGAAGTAGTTCTCGATAAGATCTTTGATGCCAGTTTCCACCGGCCAGCGGATGTGGTAGGCATCCAGGATCTTGGTCGGGCTGTAGTCTGTATGTGTACTTCCAAAGCAGCGGATCTCACTGGTTTCTTTGTTTTGCTTGACCACAAAACGAAAGGGCTTTTTTGTTTCTGGGAGAATGAAGTCCTTACTGGCAATGCGATATTGCTCCCGGTAATCCTGCCAGACCCCTTGCTGGATGGTTGCCTCTTTCCAACGCTTGATCTTGGGGTTTTGTTTGAGGCACATGGTAATGTCCGATTCCGAACGAACAGTCAAATATATCAGCTGTTTTTCTCCGGTATACTCGGAATCTGCATAAATTTCCTTGATAACGTCAGGGTCAATGATCATAAACAGGTTTCGTTCACAGAAGCGGTACAGGGCTGACGGAGCCCTGGACTTGCCTTCACAGTAGGCGATATTAATGATGGTGTTGGTCATGCTGTCCCAGAGGATCTGCGGCCTGTGAGCGTACGTCATATCACCGTTTTTATCAGGAGCCTTGCTCAATGCTTTGTCTTCAGGAAACCGGCTATCCGAGGGATCACAGTGATAATCTATGGCAATCTCTTTGCCCTCAATGATCCCCAGTTCCCTGGCCCGGCAAGAGGCATCGTTTCGCAGGAACTGCAAATGGCTGAAGCGAATCTCATCGAATGCATCGTAGAATCTGGTTTTTCCTGGGTTGAGAACCAGTCCTGAAGCCACGGCTACAGAGCGGTCAGCATTGAGTGTAAAGTCATGGATGCTGGGAAAACCAGCGATAATGCGCATGACATTCACGATAATATTGTTGGTGATCTCAGAAGTGCGCAGGCTGTTTGGGCCGTAGGTGTGCCATGCTTCAATGACCCCTAATTGATCCAGGAAAGGAGCCACGATCAAAGTTCCTGGGTTGCTGATGACCACCTTGCGGTAGGCCAGGTGCTTGATGAATTGAAGGAAAGAACGGTTCACTTTGAGCCCGGAGGTATCAACGAGATCAGGAAATCGGGATTTGGCCGAGGCTTCTACCGGTGACTGTTTCTCAGTCACCTGAGCCGGAACCGGGCTGGAGATAACACCTCGGATGGCAACGGGTTTTTTGAATCGTGAGAGTTTCCATCGAGCATAGATCTTTTGGACATTGGCCCGGGAACATTTCAAATTGAGCTTTTTTATCATCTTGGCTGTGGACAGGGACGGATCCATCAGTCTTTCTTCTATGATTTGAAGCTCCAGCTGGGGGGAAATCTTCTCACCGGTTTGCCCCTTTTGGACAAGATCAGCCAGGCCCCAGACCCCATAGAGCATATACCGGTTTTTCAACACATAGAACCGATTGGGGGCCATGCCGAATTCTTGAAGCACTGGGCGAATCTGGCGTTTTTTTTCAAGCTTGGATAAGGCCTTGAATAGCTCAACTCGATGTTGAAGGTGGTCGCGCTGATAATTGAAAAAAGTACCAGGCCGGTCGTGCAGGTTATGAACTGGCCTGGCAGGCGGTTTTTCTTTTTGCTTGATTACGGATTCCAGGATATGTTGCAGGCCGGACCAAAAACAAATGTCTGCTTCATCCATTCGCTGGCCATAGCCATAAGAACGCTGAATCTGGCGGATATGTTCCAAGGAGGCGTCTTCAATCCCCAGGGCCTTGGCGAGTCGTAAGGCATGGTTGGCACGTTCATGTGGTCTTGAAAGTTTGACCAGGATAACCAGTCGCTCCAGAGCCGGGTCAACCTGCTCATGAGATATCTCCGGTAAAAGAGCCACGGTCCCATAAAGAGCAAATGAGTGATCCCAGTCTTTCAAGGTGTTTCGACTGATGTTGAAAGATTCAGCCACAACCCTTTGTGGTTTTCGATTTTTCCATACATCGGTGATGGCCTGATAGGCAGAGAAGAATGGTTCGTCTTCATAAGTAAAAGGCACTGATGCAGGTGACCTGACAGCAGCCTGTCGTATCCTGAACTGAATGGACAAAAAGTATTGGCGAGCAGTGTCTGTGAGTACCATATCTATATACCCAAAGTAGTACGCAATTGTGGTCCAAAATCGCCTTGACAGTATATAAGATATAGTACGCAAAAATTCCCCGCAATGCAAGCATTTTTTGGATGGAATTATGCGATTTCCCAGGGGGTAACAGGTAAAACTTTCTACAGGCCTGCTCATGTAATCGGTTTTTATCTCGGCTAAATTATGAAATTATCGTTCTATTACAAGTAGTTAAGCATAAAAGAAAGCAATAGCATCATCGCTATCCGAGCTTGAGTGAGAGTTAAGAAATACTGTAACAAAGATTATCATTACTGAAAAAAATTGCGTACTACTTCATGGGGACGGATAACCAAGACTTGCTACAGCTTTGAGGTACTCATGAGGATTACGTTTGAAAATGTCGGCTAACAGATAACATGCTGACATTTATAGATAAAAAGGCATACATTGCGCATTCAACTTGGCGGAGAGAATCATTTTGCCCTTGTTTTTGACTTAGAAAATGGCTCTGAAAACTGCCTGGAAATGTCTGAACTTTCGAGCACTTGTCCAGGATTTGGGGTTAATTCTATAAATTTTTTGAATTTTTTTGTGAGCATAAATTGGCCCTGTCAGAGATACGCCTTCAAAAATTTTTTTGCAGAGGCTGGGGGTCAGGTCCAGAGGGGCGGGGTGTGAGAAATCAGTTAGAAACATGTTTGTTTGAAATTTGTGCTAAGCTAAGCACTTAGGCTTTTTCCGTGACCCTGCGCGGAAAAGGAAGGGAGCTAAATATCGAACCACCCCCAACCCCTCCTTAGCCAAGGAGGGGAGCAGATCGAGGCGTGGCAACACTCTGACGCAGGCATCTGTATAAATACTCCGTCTGGAGCTTGATTAAGGCAACTACCTAAAAATAACGTAACAGTTTCAGGGTGGGGAGTTCTGGGCAACATGCGGAAAATTAAAAGGTCGCCGCCCACCCAGGTTTATAATTCTATTTTCCGGGAGTTGCTTAAGCTTTCACCACCCAGGTAAATCCAGGGCACGGTGTAGCTCCCCTCCTTAGCCAAGGAGGGGCCGGGGGTGGTTGTATGAAATCCCTTCCTTATAAACATTCCAGAAGTCCACCACATAAGTAATTCCAGGCCACGGTACAGCTCCCCTGCTTGGCCTGGGAAGAAGTTGGGTAAGGAAGGGAGCTAAATATCGAACCACCCCCAACCCCTCCTTAGCCAAGGAGGGGAGCAGATCGAGGCGTGGCAAGACTCTGTCGCATGCATCTGAATAAATACTCCTACTGGAGCTTGATTAAAGCAACTACCTTAAAATAACGTAACAGTTTCAGGGTGGGGAGTTCTGGGCAACATGCGGAAAATTAAAAGGTCGCCGCCTACCCAAGTTTATAATTCTATTTTCCGGGAGTTGCCTAAGTTTTCACCACCCAAGTAAATCCAGGCCACGGTCCAGCTCCCCTGCTTGGCCTGGGAAGAAGCCGGTTAAGGAAGGGAGCTAAATATCGAACCACCCCCAACCCCTCCTTAGCCAAGGAGGGGAGCAGATCGAGGCGTGGCAACACTCTGTCGCATGCATCTGAATAAATACTCCTACTGGAGCTTGATTAACACTACAGCGAAACTTATGATTTATCTCCGGGGGCTGGCTCCCCGCACTTATTTTTTCCAATAAAACCAAGAGCATTTAATAAAAATAAGTGCGGGGTGCCTGTCCCCAATTTACTTAGCCAAGGAGGGGAGCAGATCGAGGCGTGGCAACACTCTGTCGCATGCATCTGTATAAATACTTCTACTGGAGCTTGATTAACACTACAGCGAAACTTATGATTTATCTCCGGGGGCTGGCTCCCCGCACTTATTTTTTCCAATAAAACCAAGAGCATTTAATAAAAATAAGTGCGGGGTGCCTGTCCCCAATTTAGACACTGCCTGGGACCGATTATTGCCACAGCCGGGAACATGGTCAGCAGTGAATTCACCTTGGATGCAAGGTATCTTTTTTTATCCATCATTTTTAAAGACTATGTTTAAATGGGCGTCAAGGTAATCCTGTTTTGCCTGCTGGGAGTACTTAGCGGGGGACAGTCCTTAGTCACGCCTGAGGCGTGAGTACCATAAGTCACCGCTGTGGATCCCCTGAATGGTTAAGGTTGACCAGCGGCCTTTATGAATTTAAGAGTTACCATGTTCGAATGAACTGAGCCTAAACTTCGCAAAATTTTAAACAAAGGCAGGTTACAACATGGAATCCAAAGAACTCTATAAAACCATTTACAAGATCGCCAGGGTAGTCAATTCTTCACTGGAACCAAGAGAGGTCCTGGGGCAGATTGTGGAACAGGTCACCAAGGCCATGAACGCTAAGGGCTGCTTTATCCGGCTGCTGGACAGGAGTGGCACTGTTCTCAAGCCAGATGCCTACTACGGCCTGAGTGAACGTTACGCCCATAAAGGGACTGTGGAAGTGGCCAAGAGCAAGCTGGACCAGGAAGCCCTTGAAGGCAGGCCGGTCTATATCGAAGACGTGCGGACCGATCACCGGTTTCAATATCCGCAGCAGGCATCGGAAGAGGGCATAGTCTCGCTGCTGGTGGTTCCGCTCACAGCCCAGGGGGACAAGATAATCGGTGTTCTGCGGGTATATTCAGGGCAGGCCCGCAGTTTTACCGATGAAGAAATGGATTTTCTGAGCTGCACCGCCAACCTGTGCGGCATAGCCCTGGAAAACGCCCGCATGTACCACGCACTGAAGCGGACCAGCGAACTGGCCAACGAATATGTATACCAGGTCTTTGAGGACTAACTGGTTTTAATTAGTTTTCATCCGGAAACGGTTCTTTTTCCTTTTGGCGGCGTCAATCTGCACAATTATTCGTCAACGTATTAAGATACGCCTCCTCATAATTGCTTGATTTCCTTGCCAAAAGAAAAAACTCCTCGTTTCCGTAAAGAAAACCAACAGCTTCAACATCCGGAAAGAAAGACTTTCCGGATGGAAACTAATTAGCATACATTACGTTTTATAGAAATGAGTGATCCCGCGGGCGTGAAGACCAGAGGACGCGCCGGGTATACATGCCAATTTAAAATATCGCACTAAAGGTGCGTCTGGAGGAAGACATGAGCAAAAAGGTAAGAGTAGGAATAAACGGCTTTGGCCGCATCGGGCGGCAGGTACTAAAAGCCATATGGAAATATCACCGGGATACCATTGAAGTCGTGGCGGTGAACGACCTTTTCGACATCAACACCAATGCCCATCTTTTGTCCCGGGATACCAGCTATGGTCCTTTTGAGCCCAGTATCAGCGTCCAGGGTGACGCCATCCACGTAGGCGATGACTTTGTTGTGCACAACAGCGCTGAACGCGATCCGAGGCTTATTCCCTGGGGTTCTCTCGGCGTGGACGTGGTACTGGAATGCACCGGAATTTTCCGCACCAAAGAAAAGGCTTCCATGCACTTAGAGGCCGGCGCCAAAAAGGTCATTATATCCGCCCCTGCCAAGGAAGAGGATATAACCATCGTCCTGGGCGTGAACGAGTCCGATTACGACCCGGACAGACACCACATCATCTCCAACGCCTCCTGCACCACCAACTGCCTTGCTCCGGTGGTCAAGGTAGTTCACGAGCATTTCGGCATTAGCAAGGGGGTTATGACCACAGTCCACGCTTATACCAATGACCAGCGCATACTTGATTTGCCCCATTCCGATTTGCGACGTGCCCGGGCAGCGGCCTGCAACATGATACCCACTTCCACCGGGGCGGCCAAGGCCGTGGCTCTGGTTATGCCTGAGATGGAGGGCAAGTTTTCCGGGTTCTCCGTGCGTGTGCCTGTACCTACTGTTTCCCTGGTGGACTTCGTCTGCGAGCTGGAACGCGACGCAAGCACCGAGGATTTGCGCTCAGTACTCAAGAGTGCAGCCCAAGGCCCGCTGCAGGGCATCCTGGGCTATTCAGAAGACCCGCTGGTCTCATCAGATTTTATCGGTGATCCCCGTTCATCGATTGTAGAAGCCGACTTCACCATGGTTCAGTCCGGGAACATAGCCAAGATATATGCATGGTACGACAACGAATGGGGCTATTCCTGCCGTATCGGCGACCTGGTGGCCTACATGGCTGATAAGGGGCTGTGATATTTTCAGCTGGTTGGCCGGGAATCATTCTAAACGCGATAATGAATATGCCAGGTTATTGCCCTTTTGGCTTGACTTTAGCATAACAGCTGTCTATCAGAAACACTAAACCAGTCCCCGGCGGTCTGAAATTAAAAACATGCCCGGGGTTTTTCCTGTTTTCCGGCGGCAAGGGCCTTTCATGAAATGCCCTTGCCGCAAAAAAGATCACCTGGGCTGCACGCAAAGTTTCTTTGTAGTTTTATTAAAATGAGAAACCTGTGCAGCAAAAAAACACATTGAAATGACCGAGCTGAAATTGTAGTTGTCTTTAAGGGGGCTGATATGGATCAGGATTTTGAGCAGAGGTTTACCGCAATTTTTCAAAGGGAGGAGCAGTTTGCTCATACCCTGGCGACTTCTGTTATCCAGAAGCCCAAGTTGAGCGTATGGATGTTTTTGGTGCCTATTCTTTTTATTTACCATGCCAACCATATAAAACGCTATAAGAACAATCTGGCCAATTTTCAGCAAGGGTTTACACGCACCAAGCTGCATGCCCTCAACCTGGCCAGGGAGGAACTGGTTCGCGGAGAAAAAAAAGAGGAACGGGAGATGGATCTTTTTGCGGACTACGATGTTGACGGCCCCAACGTTCAGGAGGTCCGCAACAGGCAGATGGAGGAAATCCGCCTGCTCATAAAACATTACCGCAGTCTTCTTCGAAGCTCCGGCAGGGATTACCCCGAACTGGTCAGATCTGCCTACAAGACCAAAAATGAATACAAGAAGTTTTTGAACAAGCTGAACCAGGCTGAGAAAGAAGTAAACAAGGCCGCCCTGCATGCTTTTCACGACAGTGACGACAGCCGCAAGGTGGTTTCGGAGATGGAAAAACAAGCTTCCATACTGCGCAACCAGGAAGCCGGCAGCATTTTCAGTTCCTGACGTATAAAGCTGTCAGCTCCTGCTGCCCTGAAGCCCGTCCGGGTTTCCAGGAGGTTTGCCATGGGTTTGTTGCATCAGCCTTCCGGCATAACTCCCGACAGCGGGAGAAGTAAGCGCAGGATTTTTGCTCCCCGCAGATGTCCGAGTTGCGGGGTCCTGGCGCAAAGCCATCACACCGTCTGCACTTCCTGCAAAGCTCGCCTTTATTGCCCCAAAAAAGTTTCCGACCTGAAGATCATGACCCTGGGAGTGCTTCTTTCTCTACTCTGCTTTATACTTGTGGTGTGCTTCATGTTTGTCCTTGACAGGATGACTTGAAAGCGCTGCATGACAGCCGGGAGGATTTTTTGTGTGTACGGAAGCAGGGTCTTGTTTGACCGTGCTCCCGTACACTGGTGTAGTATGGAGGGGTTTATCTCACCGGGTCGGCCCGAAGTCCGGACTTGACATCCCTGTACTCTTCCACGTCGCTGTAGGTAAAGGCACTGACATCTATGCCGCTTTCCCGGAAGGCCTGTTTGACCTCCTGGACTACAGGCAGGCTGTGCAGGTAGGCAACGCCTATCCCCAGTATCAGGAGCAGGGAGGATGTCACCAGGATCCTTGCCCATTTTCTTTTTGCCCCGGCCGGGGCATTCGCATTGGCCGGGGCTTTAATGGTTTCTTTATTGTTCATTTCTTGCCCTGTTTATCTGATTTCCATCAGATGTTCAGTTACGCCGGGGAAGAAGACCATGAACATCAGCCAGGCCAGGAACAGAGTCAGGATGACGTTGAATCCCTGGGTGAAGACATAGTGGTACAGGATCTTTCCGCCGGCAAAGTACTTGGCCAGCTCGCGGAAGTTGGTGGCCAGACCGATGCTGGTAAAGGCCATGGCAAAGAACCAGGCCCGCAGCGGGTTGGCCCATCCGCCCAGGACGCCGTCGCTGACAATGGTCTCGCCCATCTGGTGACCCATGGCTTCGTACACGATGGTAAAGAAGATTGAAGCCGCCACAAAGCCGATAACGAACTTGGGAAAGCGGACCCAGATTTCGCGCAGAGCTGCGCCCACGGTCAACTCTACATTGCTTCCCTCACGTTCCACCTTGGTGGCCCAGTAGGCAGCGATACCGAAAGCCAGGATACCGATCATGACGTTCTGGATCATCTTCAGGGTGGCTGCGGTGTACATGGCTCCGGGGCCAAGAAGCTCGCCCGCGGCCACAACTGCACCGGTGGAGTCGACAGTACCGCCGACCCATGCACCGCCCAGAATAGGGTTCATTCCCACGGCCATGACCAGTGCCGGCATGAGGAACATGCCCAGGGCGGTGAAAACTAAGGACAGACCGACAGCGATGGTCAGCTCCTCACCCTTGGCCTTGGAGGCTGCCGCCGCGGCGATGGCTGCGGACACACCGCAAACACTTGCTGCTGCGGCCACGCATATATTCAGAGGCTTGGAGGGCAGCTTGATGTACTTGTTACCCACCCAGTAGCCGATGATGAGAACTGTTGGCGTAACACCCCAGGCCACCACGATGCCGGGAGCGCCGATCATGAGGATCAGGCCGAAAAGAATGCTGCCCCCGAGAAGCACCAGTCCGGTCTTGATGTAGTACTCGGTCTGAACCGCTGGTTTGACCCAGCCAGGTGTACTCATGGTATTACTGATGAGTAGACCAATTATAATACACCACAGCACATAGCTCAAGCCGTATTCACTGGCTATGGCGTGGTTGCCGATGAAGAACCCGATTATGGATATAATGAACACTATGGGATATCCCACCAGAAATGTGCCCACATTGCCGCCCATGAAGCTGATGCCTATGGCGAACATGAGACCGGTAAAGATCATGAGCAGAATCATGGAGGGGATAAGATTGTAGCCGGAAACATTGGCATCGCTTCTGGCGCTGGACTCTGCGTCCCGGGCATCCAGCCAGGCATCGATGGCGTTGACGGCCTCTTCGTTTAAGGCTTCATCCTCGAAATCGGCTTCTGCAGCTGCGGCCTGGGCCTCTTCAGCCTCAGCTAAGGCCTCTTCAGTTGCCTGCTGGGCTTCTTCATATGCCGGCTTTGCCTCCTCCCGCATTTCAGCAGCCCTGGACTCGCTCATGTAGAAGGCTTCCACAGGGTTGTCATCCCAGCCCCTGGGACGCTGGATAAGCCAGCCCATTGCAGGTCCCAGCCCATGGTCCCTGGCCCGGATGCTGTCCAGTTCATCCTGGGCCTTGATCTGTTCTATAGTGGCAAAGGGGGCTCTTTCTTCCTCGTACTCAACCACTGCCTCGTGTTCTGCCAGCTGTTCTGGGGCGTCCGAGGGAGTTGCTCCCCAGAAGACCACAAGGGCGAATAATAGAAGGGCCAGACCAAGCCAGTTGGCCCACCAGTCTTCCTTCTTCCACAGTTGCGACCAGTCTCTGCCCTTGCCGGTGGAAGATGCTGCAGCCATTTCTTCCTTGATGGCTTCCTGGGCTTCTTTCTTGTCATGTTCTGCCATGATTTAGATCTCCTTGTTCATTTAAAATAGTTATGGTATAAAATATGTGACTGCAAAAAAATACCGTCGCGTCTTCTAAAAGGTATCTTTACTGAAAATTATTTGATAACTATGACACTTCTTTTTCCAGTGTTTATGACTTTGCAGGTTACCCCTCCAAGCACTCCTCTTGCATCTGCTCCATGTGACCCGGATGCGCCCATAACTATATAATCAGCATCCACTTCATCTGCAGTCTCGAGAATTACCTTTTCTGGAGCGCCTGACTTGATCATTACCTGCCCATCAACACCCTTTTCAGTTAGCCTGCCTTGCACATTATTTTTGATTTCGTTGCCTTCTTTTTGCAGAGTGCTTTCCAGTAGATTGCATTCATCTCTTCCTACGAATGAAATACAAAGGTCAGGTACAACTACAACAGAATAAACTTTGCCTCCACCCAATTTTCGGCAAAAATCTATTGCCTTGTCCATAGTCTTGTTTGCAAACTCGGATCCATCATGCGGAACTAACAGGTTCATAAGTCTACTCCTTAAAAATAGTATAGGGTTTATAGTAAGTTGCTCAGGTCCACTTGCATCTTTATAGCAAAATATGGGCCATAGTTTGTGTTTCGTGTCACTATACAAAAAAATAATGCTATTATAACAGGTTAGGGTATTGCACAAACAAAGGGAGCCTTGTTTTCATGGTAAAAAAATGATGTTTAGTGCTGTGTTGAGGGTGCTGGTGCCAACTAAGGTTGGCACTGGGGCATAAGTTAGCGGACAATGCTTGCGGATATCGGGGGTGGCTGGTGGGACAAACGAGGCCTGATCAAAATGGGATTGTCTCTGAAGAAGATGTGACTGCAAACAGTCTTTTTTGTCAGGCGAAGACGAGTGACAAAAGTCATTCTATATTGTTATCAAAATGATTTTAATCAGCGTAGATCAGTTTACCCCGTGAAATCTCTTATTATTTCACTGGGGCGAGATCAGCGGCTAACATCTTTCTTCTTCATGCAACTGATAATATCAAAGGCAAAGAATCTTGGCCGCTGATTGCGCAGATCTCCGCAGATAAGAAAAGCATTGCCTAAGGGTTTGTAGTGATAAACATTAAGATTGTCTTGATTGCAAATTGGAATCAGAGATTAGACGTCAGAGGTCAGTAAAAACAAAAAGCTATGTTGGTTGTTGATTTCTCGATTTTTTGCAGTGCATCTGAATAAAGAAAGGCATCGTGCGGAGAAGGCTCTATACGGGTTCAGGCAGTTGCGGTCTGGATGTATGTACATGGTGCAGAGTTTGGATTGACCCTGCACCATGTACATGGTGTGTAGTGGGAAGTGGTTGTGTTATCTTACGGGGTCGGCTCGAAGACCTGATTTGACATCCCTGTACTCTTCCACGTCGCTGTAGGTAAAAGCACTGACATCTATGCCGCTTTCCCGGAAGGCCTGTTTGACCTCCTGGACTACGGGCAGGCTGTGCAGGTAGGCAACGCCTATCCCCAGTATCAGGAGCAGGGAGGATGTCACCAGGATCCTTGCCCATCTTCTTTTTGCCCCGGCCGGGGCATTCGCATCGGCCGGGGCTTTAATGGTTTCTTTATTGTTCATTTATTGCCCTGTTTATCTGATTTCCATCAGATGTTCAGTTACGCCGGGGAAGAAGACCATGAACATCAGCCAGGCCAGGAACAGAGTCAGGATGACGTTGAATCCCTGGGTGAAGATGTAGTGGTACAGGATCTTTCCGCCGGCAAAGTACTTGGCCAGTTCGCGGAAGTTGGTGGCCAGGCCGATGCTGGTAAAGGCCATGGCAAAGAACCAGGCCCGCAGCGGGTTGGCCCATCCGCCCAGGACGCCGTCCTGAACAACGGTTTCACCCATCTGGTGTCCCATGGATTCGTAGACGATGGTGAAGAATATGGAGGCCGCAACAAATCCGATGACGAACTTGGGAAAGCGGGTCCATATTTCGCGCAGAGCTCCGCCCAGGGTCAACTCAACATCGCTTCCTTCACGCTCCACCTTGGTGGCCCAGTAGGCAGCGATACCGAAAGCCAGGATACCGATCATTACGTTCTGGATCATCTTCAGTGTGGCTGCAGTGTACATGGCTCCGGGGCCAAGAAGCTCGCCCGCGGCCACAACTGCACCGGTGGAGTCGACAGTACCGCCGACCCAGGCACCACCCAGAATGGGGTTCATGCCTACGGCTACCACCAGGGCCGGCATGAGGAACATGCCCAGGGCGGTGAAAACTAAGGACAGCCCGACAGCGATGGTCAGTTCCTCACCCTTGGCCTTGGAGGCTGCCGCCGCGGCGATGGCTGCGGACACACCGCACACACTGGCTGCTGCGGCCACGCAGACGTTGAGCGGCTTGGAAGGCAGCTTGATGACCCTGTTTCCAACCCAGTAACCGATGATAAGAACTGTGGGCGTAACACCCCAGGCCACTACGATGCCGGGAGCGCCGATCATGAGGATCAGGCCGAAGAGGATACTGCCGCCAAGAAGGACCAGTCCGGTCTTGATATAGTACTCGGTCTGAACCGCTGGTTTGACCCAGCCAGGTGTACTCATGGTATTACTGATGAGAAGGCCTATAATAATACACCACAGTACGTAACTTAAGCCATATTCACTGGCTATGGCGTGGTTGCCGATGAAGAATCCGATTATGGAAATGATGAATACAATGGGGTAACCCATCAGAAATGAGCCGACATTTCCACCCATGAAGCTGATACCTATGGAAAACATGAGCCCTGTCAGGATCATAAGCAGGATCATGGAGGGTATAATGTTGTACCCTTCAACGTTGGCATCGCTTCTGGCACTGGATTCGGCGTCCCGGGCATCCAGCCAGGCATCAATGGCGTTTACCGCCTCTTCATTTAAGGCCTCATCCTCGAAATCGGCTTCTGCAGCAGCTTCCTGGGCTTCCCTGGCTTCATCATAAGCTTCTTCTGTCTTCTGCTGGGCTTCTTCATATGCTGGCTTTGCCTCTTCACGCATTTCAGCAGCCCTGGACTCGCTCATGTAAAATGCTTCAATGGGATTGTCATCCCAGCCCTGGGGGCGCTGAATAAGGCTGGCCAGGGCCGGTCCCAGCCCGTAGTCCTGGGCCCGGATATCGTCCAGTTCGTCCTGGGCCTCGATCTGCTCTATAGTGGCAAAGGGAGCCCTTTCTTCTTCGTACTCGACCTTTGCCTCGAACTCTTCCAGCTTCTCAGGAGCGTCTGCGGGAGTGGCTCCCCAGAAGACCACGAGAGCAAACAGAAGCAGGGCCAGACCAAGCCAGTTGGCCCACCAGTCTTCTTTTTTGTAGAGTTGCGCCCAGTCCCTGCCCTTGCCGGAGGAAGAAGTGGCAGCCATTTCTTCCTGAATAGCTTCTTGAGCTTCTTTTTTTTCGTTGTCAGCCATAATTCATAACTCCTTTATTTTATTCAGAGGTTTATTTTTTAATGACGATCACGTTGTGCTTGCCAAGATTGATGACCTTGCAGGTAACTCCGCCCAGTGCTCCCCGGGATGCAGCGCCATGTTTACCGGACGCGCCCATAACAATGTAGTCCACATTCTGCTGATCAGCAGTCTCCAGAATTACGTGTTCAGGAGCACCCGCCTTAATCACCACTTCACCCTTGAGCCCTTTTTCAGACAGCATGGCCTCGACTGCTTTCTTGATACTTTCACCCTCTTTTTGCAGGGTGTTTTCCAGGAGATTGCATTCATCCATGCCCACAAAGGACATGCACAGGTCAGGGACGACCACAACCGATGAAATGGTGGCCTCACCGTGTTTTTTGGCCATCTCAATGGCCTTGTCCAGGGTCTTGTTTGCGAATTCCGATCCGTCATGGGGTACCAGTAGTTTCATAACAAAGTTCCTCCTAAGCTGTTTTGTTGGTTTATAAATATTCTGGCGCAAATGAGTGCGCCTTGATCTGCCTTTATTTGCCTCTTGAAGTAAAAATCCTTTCCAGGTGCCTGAAAGGGTCAGCCTGTGATTTAGTTTGAGCTTAAAAAATAGATTTGTAGATTATGTCAAAGGAGCACAAAGTTTTTTTGGGTTTGGCGATAGCAATATGCAGGCCATTTTTTGGGAAATGATTTGTTTTTACGAAAAAAAGCCTTGTCTCAATGGTTTGGGCTGGTAAGAAAAGCTTGGGGCCGGGCTTCTGAACTGCGCAGGGCAGGTTTGGGATGCAATATATACGAGGCGGGTGCAAACTTTTGTCAGCAGCAAAGATGTCGCTTCTGTTTTCAAGCATGGCTCAGGCCCGAGACAGCTTGACATGGACGATAAAAATTACGTAACTTTCAGAAGTAGAGAAAAAGTTTTTGTATAGCTTAAAAATGTTTGTTTCAGCTCAGGTGCACATTGGCCTGGAAAGCTTGTCAGCCATTCTTGATGCTGAAACGATGAGATGTAGTGGCAACTGAAATTTTTGAATATCTAACGCGGACTTTACCCTAAACCCATTAAAGAAAAGAGCTTTTTTGACAGGATTAACAGGATTAAGAGATTGATTAAGAGAAAAACATTTTTGTCCTGGCCGGAAGCCAGGCCAAAAGGTTATCACTCCAGCACTCACTTTTTTCCTGCATTCATGAGTGCCGGAAGAAAGTGAGTGCTGGATGGCTAATGCAATCTGCGGCTTCCGGCTTGCCCTGTGAAATTCCGAAGGACAGCGCAGCTGATTTCACCGGGGCCGCTGATTGCTTATCCTGACAATCCTGTTAATCCTGTCTAAGTTTCTTGTTTTTTATGACAGGGTTTCAGGAGTAAGTCTAAAACGTTTATGATGAAGAATCAGAATGCAGAAAAACGGCAACAAAGACGATTTACGCAGGAAAAGCTCATGGTTTAAAAGTTCCATGGGGGTCCAGTCCAAATTTTTGCTGGGTACCGGCTTGATTCTGCTGGCTGTGTGCCTGGTGAGTGCTTTTGTCATTTATTTTTACGAAAAGCGCCAGATGGAGCAGGACGCTTTGGCCAAGTCAGAGCTGGTCATGGGTGCTGTGGATGCCAGCAGGGATTACGTCCGGGAAGTGTTAAGGCCTGCCATGTACGAGAAGTACGGTCAGGATCACTTTATGCTCGAAGCCATGTCAACTTCCTATGTAGGCAGATCGGTTATGGATAGATTTACCCCTACCCTGGAAGAATTCGATTACAGGCGTGTGTCCATCAATGCCAGAAATACCGATTATGAAGCCAGCGAGCTGGAAAGGGAGAAGATCGAGCATTTTGCTGAGCAGGGGAAAACAGGTGAATGGCAGGGGGTAGTGAGCGTCAACGGTAAGGATCAGTTCAAGAGATACCGGCCTGTGGTCTTTGAAAGCGAGTGTATGCGCTGTCATGGGTCGCCTGATGATGCTCCGGAGGTACTGGTGGAGATGTATGGCAGTGAAAGGGGATTCGGGCGCAGCGAGGGTGAGCTTGCCGGGTTGAGCGTGGTGAGTATTCCCGTGGAGGCGGCCATGGCCCAGGTCAGAGAAAAGGCCTTTTCCGTTTTTCTGGTGGTTTTTCTTGGAGTCTCCATCGTATTTATTGCCCTGAGCTTCTTTTTCAACCGCATGGTGGTGACCAACCTTCGCGGTCTTCTGGAGATATTCAGGGATGAAGCAGACAGTCATCCTGCGAACCTGGTGCATATACCCAGCCGGGGGATGGATGCCGGTGACGAGCTCAACGAGCTGACCGATGCCGCCTCCAGCATGGCGGAACACCTGCGCAGGACCCGGGAGCAGCTGAGACAGTACGCCCAGAATCTGGAGGTCAAGGTTCAGGAGAGAACCAGGGCCCTCAGGGACTCTGAAGAACGTCTGCAGGTTCAGGTCAGGGCCAGGAACCAGGAGCTTCAGACTCTCAATGTCCTGGCTGAGCTTACAACACAGGCAGTCGGTCTTTCAGAAATACTGCCCCAGGTTCTGCACTGGACCCTGAAGACCTTTCCGGCCCGGGGAGCGGGAATTTATCTTTATGATGAAAACCAGCGCATGCTGGTTCTGCAGTACCATGAAAACTCTCCCGGTCTCAGTACAAAGGTCCCTCTTCAGGGCCAAGATCTTCCTGCAAGCATGTATCAGCCCCGGAATCTGGAAGAATCCATTGTCCAGGCCGCCTGCGGGCAAGCCAGCTATTTCGACTGCAGACAGAACTCCGGTTGTCTGAACATTCCACTTTGCTGCCGGGGGCGGGTGCTCGGGGTCATGACATTTTCCGGGGTTAATGAAAATGAACTCACCAGCGAGATGCACAGCCTTCTGGCTTCCATAGGACGGCAGATAGGTATCGCCGTGGAAAGCCTGCAGAACATGGAGAAACTCCTGCAGAGCAAGGAGCTTCTGCAATCGGTTTTTGACGGCATTACCGACCAGGTGATTCTTATGGACAGGGATTTTCGAATCAAGATGGTCAACAGGGCCTATGCCAGGATGTATAATGTGGATATGGATGAAGTCATCGGCAGGCGGTGCTATGAAATCCACGGCAGCGGTGAAAGGCCGTGCCATGATTGCGGCCTGAACGAGGTGCTGAAGACCAGAACACCCGTGGTTCTTGAGACCCGCTGTCCCGCCCCTGAAGGTATTTTTCAGGTGCATTGCTATCCTGTACTGGATGAATCAGGAGATGTGGAAAGGGTGATCCGCTATGTCAAGGAAATAACAGATCAAAAACAGATGGAGCAGAAGATCCAGCAGACTGAAAAGCTGGTGGCCATGGGACAACTGGCAGCCGGTGTGGCCCATGAGATCAATAACCCCCTTGGAGTGATTCTTTGTTACGTAGAGCTATTAAAGCGGCAGTTTTCCGAAGTGCCTCAGGGACAGGAGGATCTGGTCACCATTGAAAAACAGGCCCGCAACTGCAAGCGCATCGTAAGCGACCTTCTGGAATTCGCCCGCAGCGGAGAAACCAGTAAGCATACTGCCTCGTTGAACCAGACCCTGGAAGAAGTCCTGGGTATGGTGGGTGAGCAGTTCAAAAAACAGGGGGTACAGATAGAGACAGACCTGGATCCTGATCTGCCCCAAATGGAAATGGACACCAACAAAATCAAGCAGGTATTCATGAACCTGCTGATGAACGCCCGCCAGGCCATGGATGGCCGGGATGGCAAAATGCACATAAGCACCAGATACATGGCCCAGGACAGTCTGGCCAGGGTGATATTCTGGGACAATGGTGAAGGAATTCCGGAATACATGCAGGACAAGATATTCGATCCATTTTTCAGTACCAAACGCACAGGCGAGGGGACAGGTCTGGGACTTTCCGTGAGCTATGGAATTATCCGGGAGCATGGAGGTGAAATCATTGTCGAGAGCAGGCCTGGTGAGTGGACCAGGTTTGTTATTGAATTGCCTGTTTGAGCATGGGGCATGGGGCATGGATTTAAGAATTTAGGGATTGGGGGATTCAGGCATTGAGGAATTCGGAATTGAAGAATTGGGGGATTGGGGGAAGTGTGGGGCATAGGGTCCCAGTGAAACCCCTGTCTACGACAGGGAGCTTTTTGGGCTGTTTCACGGGGCAGGCATGGGGAAGAAGTATGTAAGTATGTGAGTATGGGCGTATGGGAGTTGGGTATGGGGAAGAAGAGGGGGAGGTAGTTTTGAAGAGTCGGGGAATGTATAAGGCGGGGAAAATATGAGCAAGCAGCGCTTGATGATAATAGATGATGAAAAGGATATGCTGCAGGGGTTGTCACGGATTCTGCCCCAGGAGCTTGAAAATATCCAGGTGGAGACTTTTTCCAGTGCCTTGAGCGGGCTGGAATCCATCAAGAGGCAGCCTGTGGACGTGCTGCTGCTGGATATCCGCATGCCGGAAATGGACGGCATGGAAGTTTTGACAGCGGTCAAGGAGATTGATCCCTGGATCACCGTGGTGATGATAACAGCTTATGGAAGTATAGAAACTGCAGTGGAGGCCATTAAAAAGGGAGCCTATGACTTCATCACCAAACCCTTTGAGATTCCGGATCTGGTTCGGGTCCTGAACAAGGCCCTGGAGAGGAGCCTGCTCATCCGGGAAAACATGAACCTGCGCAAAAAGGTCTCTGAAAAAGAACCTTTTGCAGACTTTGTGGGCCAGTCACCGCCTATGCGCCGGCTTTACGACGGAATACAGGCCCTGGCCGGTACTGATTATACAGTATTGATCAGAGGCGAATCGGGAACCGGCAAGGAACTGGTGGCCAGGGCCCTGCATGAATTAAGTCCCCGCAGCAGCCGCAGGATGGTCACTGTCAACTGTCCGGCCATCCCGGAGCACCTGCTGGAAAGCGAGCTTTTCGGGCATAAAAAGGGGGCGTTTACCGGGGCGGAGCAGAACCACACCGGCATGTTCCTGGAGGCGGACAAGTCCACGCTGCTGCTGGACGAAATAGGGGATCTGCCGGTATCCATACAGACCAAGCTTTTGCGGGTATTGCAGGAAAGAGAAGTCCGGCCCCTGGGTTCGGATAAATCCCGCAAGGTTGATGTGCGCATTCTGTCCTGCACCAACCAGGATCTGGAAGCCAGGATTCAGGACCGCAGCTTTCGTGAAGACCTGTATTACCGCCTGAATGTCGTCACCCTGCGCACTCCCTCCCTTTCCGAGATCACAGAGGACATTCCCCTCCTGGCGGATCATTTCCTGCGCAGTGTCTGCAATGAGCTGGGCCTGCCCCTGAAACGTTTCAGCGTGGCCGCGATCCAGTCCATGATGCACAAATCCTGGCCGGGCAATGTGCGCGAGCTGCAGAATTTTGTCCGCAGGGTGGCCCTTTTTTCGCCTGAGGAAGAAATAGGAGCCGCGGATATCCGCGTTGCCCAGGACAGTCTGTATGGCTCGGCCGAGAGCCGGCAGGACCAAGACAGCAACGGCAAGGCGGTCAAGCCTTACCAGCAGGCCAAGGAGGAGCTCCTGGAGAATTTTACCAGGGAATATATAACCAGGCTGCTGGGTCAGACCGAGGGCAACGTGACCCGGGCCTCTGATATAGCCGGCATAAGCCGTACAGCCCTGCAGAAAATTATGCGCAGATACGAAATCCGCTCCGAGGATTACAGGTAGTCATTATGCGGAAATGCTTTATTTACGCATACCGCCCTTTATTCCAGCTAAACTTTGGTCTTGCTCGCAGTGTTCAGTCTCCGGCTTTTTTTTCTGTAAGACCAGAATCTATTTACTAAAAGTCAGTGCGGGTTATGCCTGTTTCCTTGGCCGGAATTGAAAGCTTTGAAAGGTGTCGTTGTAGTGAGAGCATTGGAGATTAGGGAGGTGGGGGACGGACAAAAAGGCGATAAACAAGGCCGCTGACTTTATCAAAATGATTATCCATGGTTACAAGCTCCGCCCCTGTTTCCATTGTCTGTGCGGCAATCCATATGTCGTTTGAGGGAATGGGAGTTCCCTGATTTTTTAGTTGCAAGGCGATTCTTGAATATCTATCAGAGGTAATATCGGTAATTGTAGTGGTTTCAACTGCCGGATGTGATAAAAACAGATTCAGGTCTTTCATGTTATCAGAAAATCTTGAGCCATTCCTGAATCCGAATATGAGTTCGCCTAGTACGATGGGAGATATAAATATAACATCAGCCCGGACAATATATTCAACCAGTTCGGAATAACCCAGTTTAAAGCCTGCATAGGCATTGGTGTCCAGAATTAGCTTCATTTCCACATTTCTTCATCTATCTGTTCACAAAATTTTACGGCTGATTCGAATTCAGCGGCATCTTCCTGGGTCCATCTGCCAGAGAGCTGTTTAAGGGAGGATGTGGGAGGTTTCACTGGTCTGATTTGTTCATAAATGATTTCTTTGATAGTTTGATTGATGGATTTCTGGTTTTGATCTGCCCTTCGCCGTATTTCCTGTTCAACTTCAGGGTCGATGCCCCGGATGGTGATTTGCTGCATGACTCATCTCCTGATGTTTTATGACTCATAAATATGACTCAGTGTGTTGTTTGTCAAGGAGATCCTCGGTTTTTAGGAGGCAAGGTGCTGCAGGTTGAGGCGCGTTCAGCAAAAGATTGAGCCGCACCCTGTTATTAAAAAAGGTCTGTATTTCTTTGGTATTGCTTGAGTTATGGAAACGGATGGAGGTGGGAAAAAGAAAATTTGGGGAGTATTGGGGTGAGTGATGGGACTTGAACCCACGACCCCCAGGGCCACAACCTGGTGCTCTGCCGACTGAGCTACACTCACCACAATCATGCGTAAGTTTTAATATATAACCCCACAAGCGGGTTTGGTCAAGGGAAAAATTCCGGTTGCCTGTGTTAACAGCAGGCCAGAAAGTGTAAGTACTAAAGCGGGCTATGCCCACAACCCATTTTTTCTCACGCAAAGGCGCCCAGTTAAATCCTCTTCGAGGTGCTTACGCATTTAACCGGGCAAGCGAAGATCGCAAAGGAAGAGATTTATCTTTGCACTGAGCATGGCAACGTTCAACCGTAACCATTCAAGGGGTGCCAGCAATCGCCACCGGGAATAGGCCTGAGGCGTACTCCCCAGCCGTGAGCGGCAGAGCCGCCCGTGTGCAACGAAGTTGCCCGTGCCAAAAAAATCTTCTCTGGCACGGGAAGCCTTCAGGCTTCACACCCGGGTATAATACGCTTTCGCTGTCCTTCGGAATTATACCGGGCAGGCAGGTGCTCCGCACACACGGTTTTGAAGAATAAAAAATCCCCAGCAAGACATTACCCGCCTGTGGCAGACAGGCAAATTGCATATCCCCCCCTGAAGAGTTACGTTCCACCGGGCCTGCTCCTCAGTACAGGATTACGGACTCGGTGTAGCTCCCCTCCTTAGCCAAGGAGGGGCCGGGGGTGGTTGTATGAACTCCCTTCCTTTGAATTCCTAAATCCCTGAATCCCTGAATCCCTCAATCCCTCAATCCCCCAATCCCTAACTCCCTAAAGTTTAAATATTATACAGCTCATCCCCGGGGATGATGCGTACCCCGTTTTTCTGCAGGGTCTCTACAGCCTCCTCCGTTCTGTCGAAGCGGAAGATCAAAACGGCATTCTGGCCGCTTTGCTGCACAAAGGCGTACATGTATTCCACGTTAATGCCGTTTTCGCTGAGCATGGTCAGGATGGCGTGCAGCCCGCCGGGTCGGTCTTCCACCTCGGCTGCCACTACGTTGGTGCGGCCCACGGTGAAGCCGTTTTCCTTGAGGGCCTGCTTGGCTTTCTCGTGGTCGGTGACAATGAGGCGCAGGATGCCGAAGTCCGTAGTGTCGGCCAGGGACAGGGCCCGGATATTTATCCCGGCCTCGGCCAGGGTCCTGGTGACATCAGCCAGCCTGCCGGCCCTGTTTTCCAGAAATATGGAAATCTGTTCAACTATCATTTTTTCCTCCCCGGGTGTTACCTGTTATGCTTATTTTTTGCGGCGGTCTATGATTCTCTGGGCCTTGCCCTCGGAACGGGCTATGCCCTGGGGTTCAACCATGGTCGTCTTGGCTGTTACTCCCAGAAATTCCTTGATATGCCCGGATATTTTCTTTTCCAGGCGCTGCAGGTGCCTGATTTCATCGGAAAACATGCTTTCGTGCACTTCCACCCGGACTTCCAGGGTGTCCATGCCGCCCTCGCGGTCGATGATGAGCTGGTAGTGCGGGGACAGTCCCTCGGTTTCCAGGAGGATGCTCTCGATCTGGGAGGGAAAGACATTTACTCCCCGGATAATGAGCATGTCGTCACTGCGGCCGGTTATGCGCTCTATGCGGTAATGGGTACGTCCGCAGCGGCAGGGGACAGGGTTTAACCTGGTGATGTCCCGGGTGCGGTAGCGTAGAAGGGGCTGGGCCTCCTTGGTCAGGGTGGTGATGACCAGTTCGCCTTTTTCTCCCACAGGCAGAGGTTCGCCGCTGTCAGGGTCGATAATTTCCGGCAGGAAATGGTCCTCCCAGAGATGCAGGCCGTCCTGGGCGGCGATGCATTCCATGCCCACGCCCGGACCCATGATTTCCGAGAGACCGTAGATATCCAGGGCCTTGATCTCCAGCTTGTTCTGAATATCCTGGCGCATTTCCTCGGTCCAGGGTTCAGCTCCGAATATGCCCACCCTCAGCTTGAGGTCGCTTATGCTTATGCCGGAAGCCAGTGCGGTTTCATACAGGTGCAGGCTGTAGGAAGGAGTACAGCAAAGCACAGTGGATCCGAAGTCGCGCATGAGCATGACCTGGCGCTTGGTTGCTCCTCCGGAAACAGGCAGGATTGTAGCCCCCAGGGCTTCCGCACCGTAATGGGCTCCCAGGCCTCCGGTAAACAGGCCGTATCCGTAGGAGTTGTGAATGATATCCGTCCTGGTGGCCCCGGCAGCCTCGAAGGATCTGGCCATGAGCCCGGCCCAGGTCTCCACGTCGCGCTGAGTATATCCGACTACAGTGGCCTTGCCGGTGGTGCCGGAAGAGGCGTGCACCCGGACCACGCTTTCCCGGGGCACGGCAAACATGCCGAAGGGGTAGTTGTTGCGCAGGTCCTGCTTTTCGGTAAAGGGCATCTGGCGCAGGTCAAAAAGAGACTTGAGATTTTCCGGCTTTAGCCCCAGTTCTTTGAACTTCTGTTTGTAGAAGGGTACATTATGATATATTTTTTGAACCAGGTATTTCAACCTTTTCAGCTGCAGGGTTTCCAGTTCATCCCTGGGCAGAGTCTCTTTTTGGACATCAAACACCATCTCTTTTCTCCTTTTTATGGGCAATACTACCTTTAAGGGGTTGTTACAAACTAACTGTTTTATTTAGAGAAAGCCAAATTATGACCAAAGACAAAGAACTTTATCCACGAATCTACACGAATCTACACAAATCAACCTGACCTGCCTAATCGGCAGGCCAGGAAGTTTATCCTTACTGGACCGGTGGATGTTTTACTTCTCGCGATAGCAGGATCACCTTTCCAAGGCTGCGATAAGCAGCCGGGAAATGATTGGGGAAGATTCGTGTGGATTCGTGGAAAAACGCCTTCCCAAATAATTGCAGATTTAACACAGTTGTTTTGCAACAGACCCTAACCACCCATAGATACTTGCCCTAATCAAGTCTTATCAGTCAAGAAAAAATCGGTTCCGGTTCAGGCTTTACTTGTCCGCCACCTGAAACTATACCTGCTTATCTCAAACGGTTAAATTCAGACCAGGAATAAAGGAAAAATATGTACAAGCTTGTAATTGAAGGCGGCAGCAGGCTGGAGGGGGAAATACGCATAAGCGGCTCCAAGAACGCCTCGCTGCCCATTCTCATGGCCTCCATTATGGCCGACAGTGACGTGATTCTGGAAAACGTGCCCGGTTTAAAGGATATTCATACCTCCTTGAAGCTGTTGACGCTTCTTGGCTGCAAATCCGGATACAGTGAAGGCAGCGCCAGGATCCAGGCCGGGGAACTGGTTCCAGAGGCCCCGTATGACCTTGTCAGGACCATGCGGGCGTCGGTTCTGTGCCTGGGCCCCCTGCTGGCCAGGCTGGGCCGGGCCAAAGTGGCCCTGCCCGGGGGGTGCGCCATAGGATCGCGGCCGGTGGATCAGCATCTGCGGGGGCTGGAACAGATGGGGGCCGGATTTGAACTGGACTCCGGATATATCGTGGGCAAATGCAAAAGGTTAAGCGGTGCGCATATCATATTCGACCTGCCAACAGTTGGGGGCACGGAAAACCTGCTCATGGCAGCTGCCCTGGCCAAGGGGGAAACTGTCCTGGAAAACGCTGCCAGGGAGCCGGAAATAACGGATCTGGCCGAATTTTTAAATGCCTGCGGGGCCAGGATCAGCGGTCACGGCACCAGTGTTATCCGTGTTCAGGGTGTGGATTCCCTAGAGGGCTGCACATACAGGGTCATGTCCGATCGCATCGAGGCCGGGACCTACATGGTGGCTGCGGCCATAACCCATGGAGAGGTCCTGCTTACAAACTGCCCGGACAAGGAACTGGATGCGGTGGTGGCCAAGCTGCAGGAGATGGGAGTGGTCATCTCGCCTGAACCTGAAGGCTTCCGGGTATCTTCCAATGGAGATCTGCAGGGGGTGGATGTGGTTACTCTGCCGTACCCCGGGTTCCCCACGGATATGCAGGCTCAGATCATGGCCCTTATGTGTGTCGCCGCAGGCACCGGGACCATCAAGGAGACCATTTTTGAAAACCGCTTTCTGCATGCCCTGGAGCTCAACCGCATGGGAGCCAGGATCAAGCTTTCCGGCCAGAGCGCTGTGGTCAGGGGCGGGGCGGACCTGGTGGGGGCCCCGGTCATGGCCTCGGACCTGCGGGCCAGCGCCAGCCTGGTCCTGGCGGGGCTTAGAGCCAGGGGCAAAACAGAGGTGCAAAGGATCTATCACCTGGACCGGGGCTACGAAGTCATGGAAAAGAAGCTGGAAGCAGTGGGTGCAAAAATCAGCAGGCAAAAAGAGAATTAGCTGCTTATGGAATATGCCCTCTGGCTTTATCCCCTGATCTTTGTATCCTCCTTTGTCCTGTCCATGGCCGGCCTGGGCGGGGGGCTCATTTTCGCTCCGCTTTTCCTGCTTGTGGGCTTTGCCCAGTCATCGGCCGTGGCCTCCTCGCTTCTCTTAAACGCCCTGGCCGCCACCACGGCCTCTTACGTGTATATCCGCAAGAGGATGGTGGATTTCTCCCTGTCCATACCGCTGGTAATCAGTTCCGGACTGGCTGCTCCCATAGGGGCCATGTGTACCAGGTGGGTTGATGAGGGTGTTTTTCTTTGCGTCATGTCGGTGGTGCTGTTTCTGGCCGCAGTGCGCATGATGTTTGTAGGCGGCGTGGCCGGGCAGGGCACACGCGCCCATGTCTGGTCCCTGGCCAGGGTCCTGCAGGCTTCTTTTCTGGGGCTGGTCATCGGGTTCATGGCCGGGATGCTTGGCATTGGAGGGGGTGTATTCGTGGTGCCTCTGCTTATTTATATGCTGCAGGTAAATCCCAGGACAGCTGCGGCCACCACGGCCTTTATAGTCTGCTTTTCATCTTATGCCGGTTTTGCAACCCATGTGGCAGTGACTCCTCTGGACTGGAAGTTTCTGGTCCTGGCCGGGATTTTCTCCTCAGCCGGGGGGCTGGCCGGGTCCAGGCTCATGAGTTCAAGGCTCAGCGGTGCATTTGTCAGAAAACTTTTTGCCCTGGTCCTGTTTTTTCTAAGCCTGCATCTTATGTATCAGGGAGTTTTTACTTGAGCCCGCGAAAAACAGGCAACGGGATTCTTCAAACAAGGTGGTTTAGTTGAAACATACAAAAGGCCTGGTAGTGGCGGCTCCGTCCAGCGGCAGCGGCAAGACCACCGTGGCCCTGGCCCTTATGGCCGCCTTTGCCAGGAAAGGCCTGATTACCGCCCCGTTCAAGGTGGGGCCTGATTTCATAGATCCGGGATATCATGTAAGGATCACCGGGCGCGTCAGCCGCAACCTGGACGGGTGGATGCTGCATGAAAAATGCAACAGGGAGATTTTTGCCCGGGGAGCAGATGGAGCTGACGTGTGCGTGGTGGAAGGGGTCATGGGGCTTTATGACGGGTACGACGGGGCCTCAGAGGCCGGCTCCACGGCACAGATTGCCAGGTGGCTGGGTCTGCCGGTTCTTCTGGTGGTGGACGCCCGGAGTATGGCCAGAAGTTTTGCAGCCTTAGTCAAGGGATTTCTGGAGTTTGACCCGGAATGTTCTTTTTGCGGAGTGGTGGCCAACAATGTGGGCAGTCGGAGGCACCTGGAATACCTGCAACAGGCAGTCAGGGATCTGCCCGGATGCAGGCTTCTGGGGGGCATACCCCGCAATGCCGGGGTGCAGATTCCATCCAGGCACCTGGGCCTTTATACTGCAGAAGACCATGTATTGACCCGGGAGATGATCTCTGATCTGGCGGATCTGGCGGATAAGCACCTGGACCTGGACTCTTTGCTGCATGAGCTTACCTTTGTACAGCCTGAACCTGTCAGGGAGAGGAGCCGGCCTGATGCCCGTGTGCGCATCGGTGTGGCCAGGGACAGGGCCTTTTGTTTTTATTACCAGGACAACCTGGACCTGCTTGAACAAAACGGCCTGGAGCCGGTGTTTTTTTCGCCTCTGCAGGATGAGGCTTTGCCCCGGGACATACACGGCCTGTACCTGGGCGGGGGGTATCCGGAGCTGCATGCGGCGGAACTGGCCGGAAACCGCTTTCTGCTGGAGAGCATCCACAGGGCGGGCAGCCTGGGAATGCCCATATACGCGGAGTGCGGTGGATTTATGTACCTGTGTAAAAGCCTGGTGGATATTGAGGACAACGTGCACGGCATGGCCGGTATATTTCCCTTTACCTCCAGGATGCAGGCCAGGCGGGCCGGCCTTGGGTACAGGGACATAAGGCTGTTGGGCGATACTCCCCTTGGTTGCCGGGGAAGCGTGCTTAGAGGACACGAATTTCATTATTCCCGGATTGATGAACAGGGTCAGGCAGTTTCCGTGCAGCAGGTTTACGGGGCCACGGACAAAAGCGGGGAGCAGCGATCCTGCCCCGGCTGGCTTAGAAACAATACCCTGGGCAGCTACGTGCACCTGCATTTTTTAAGCAGCCCTGAAGCAGGCCGGGCATTGGCCCGGGCATGTCTGAGTTTCAGGGACAGCGGCCTGCATCTCAAGTTGTGATACAGGGAGTGCAAGAGCTTATTTTTTCGGTATTTTATTCAATTTGTTTTGAAACTATTCATCAGGGTCCGGGGACTTTGCAAACAGGACGTAAAAACTTCACCCTGTTAAACCCTGCGAAGCAGGACCGCTATGCGGTGTTTAACAGGGCGAGCTCCAAGGAAGCGTAAATCAAAACCTACACACAGATTTGATAGCCAGAATATTTTTTGTAACATGCTTTGAATCAATTTAGGTGTTTTACGGTTTTGATTAACGCTTCCTACGTCGTTCAAACAGTTTACGCCCAGTTTGCAAAGCCCCCGGACCTTTGATATCAGCCGTGCGCTTAATTTGACCAGCTTTTTCAGGTGGTGAATCCTTACGAGTCTTTTTTATAACCTATTAACACTAAGGCGGGCTTTGCCCGCAACCCAATAAATAAAAGAGTTTTTTGACAGGATTAACAGGATTAAGAGATTGATTAAGAGAAAAACATTTTTGTCCTGGCCGGAAGCCAGGCCAAAAGGTAATCACTCCAGCACTCACTTTTTTCCGGCACTCATGAAAAAGAAAGTGAGTGCTGGATGATTAATGCAATCTGCGGCTTCCGGCTTGCCCTGTGAAATTCCGAAGGACAGCGCAGCTGATTTCACCGGGGCCGCTGATTGCTTATCCTGTCAATCCTGTTAATCCTGTCTAAGTTTCTTGTTTTTTATGACAGGGTTTCAGGAGTAAGTCTAACACTACAGCGAAACTTATGATTTATCTCCGGGGACTGGCTCCCCGCACTTATTTTTTCCTATAAAACCAAGAGCATTTAATAAAAATAAGTGCGGGGTGCCTGTCCCCAATTTAGACAGGTTGAAAAGTTTTATAAGTTTCGCTGTAGTGCTAACTTTTAACATTTAAGCTTTATACTCTATGGGCAGGTTTTACTTCCGGGTCCCGGCGCAGGGCGGGGGCAAAGTACAGGGTGAGGGTGCCCAGGATGATCAGGCCTCCCAGCCAGGTCAAGCCCGGCGGGGATTCCCTTATTACCAGCCAGACCCAGAAAGGTCCCAGGACGGCTTCCAGCAGAAGAAAGAGGCTTACTTCCGGGGAGGGCAGGTTTCTTGTGGAAACCGCCAGGAGCACCGAGGCCAGGGGCATCTGGACTATGCCCATCAGGGCCAGGACCATGAAGCTCGAAAGTTCGAGGCTCAAGGGGGAGGCCCAGAAAAAGGCCAGGGCAGCTGTTGCGAATCCCCCCAGGGAGACCACGGCAGTCCTTTTGATTTTGGGTCGCCGGCGCAGAATGGTGTAGTTGCCCCCTACAGCCACTGCAGCTACAAGGGCAGAAAGATCTCCCATGAGATTGCCTGTGCCCAGAGATCCCTTGAAGACAATGGCCACTCCTGCCATCACAGCCAGGATGGCCAGCCAGGTTCTGGCCTGGATGTCTTCCTTGAGGATGAACCTGGTGAATATGGCCGCAAACATGGGTGCGGTGCTGAAAATAAGAACCGAGTTGGCAACGTGGGTGTTCAGAATGGAGATGACAAACCCGGTGCTGGTCACTCCGAAAAGTATACCCGAGGCCAGGGCTGCACTGCCCTGGGTCTTTATTTCCCAGAAGGGCAGTTTTCTGCAGTCGCAGTAAAAAACAAGGCTTAAGGTCAGCCCCATGAGCAGACCCCTCCAGAACAGGACCGTCCAGGGATCGGCCATGGCCAGCCTGATGAGCAGGGAGTCGAAGCTGAGGACAAATGCCCCGGTGAAAGCCAGAATTATTCCCCGGCTGTACCCGGTCTTGAGCAGGGATTTATGCTTGTTCATGGCCAGGGATTATTCCTCTCTGCAAGTATTGTTTCTGATTGGAGTTTTTCTGGTGGCTTGGCATCAAAGAAATGTAGCCCGGAGACAGCACTAAAGTCCAGAGGTATATTTTGGTTCGCCCGGTTTAAGCGTACTTCCTCGAAAAGAATGAATGTTTTTCACAGCCTGGGGCGGGGGATTTGCGTGATTCGTGGGCTGGTTTTGCTGGGGGTGAATTGACTTGAGCTTAGACAAAGACTACATTGCAATCAAAATGACTGCAAAGGGAGTTTGACATGCAAATGACAATCCGCATGCCCGACGAGTACAGGTCCAGGATTGAGGAAGTTTCAGAAAAGACCGGCCTTAAAAAATCAGATATTGCCCGGATGGCCATCAAAAAATTCCTGGAGGACTTTGATGTCCAGGCCCGAGGAGACAGAACTTCAGCTAAAGCCCAGGACCTGATAGGTGTTGTAAACAGCGGGATTCCTGACCTTGGCACTAATCATCGCCGGCACCTGCTAAACCTCATGCGGGATCAGAAGCAATGAAGGCCCTGCTGGATACCGGTCCATGGGTCGCACTGATAGACAGAAGTGAAGTTGCCCACGAAGCTTGTGTACAGTGGTTTGCTTCTTTTTCAGGGGAGCTTTTTTCAACCGAGGCCGTCCTTACCGAGGTTCTTTATCTCCTTAATTTTTCTCTCAAGGCTCAGCAGGCAGCGCTGGACTTTGTAATCCGAGGAATTGTGACCCTGGTTCCTTCAGATCTTTATTCACTGCATTTTGCCAGAACCCAGATGGAAAAATATGCAGACTTGCCTATGGATTTTGCCGACGCCACCCTGGTTTGCCTGGCAGAAGAGTCCGGAATTTTGAACATTGCATCACTGGATCATAAAGACTTTTCCATCTACAGAACCACAGGCAATCAAGTTTTCAGGATTTTGACGCAGTGAGACGGTGGAGTCAGAGGTTAAAGAACAGAGGGAAGAAAAGATTAGGCAGTAAGTAGAAATAATCTTCATAAAAGTATTGATTTCTCGATTTGTGCAGACGCCGATGGCATAGAGTGGAGTTTAAAACAATAAGGCAACAACATCGAGGAACCATCAAATGGAGGAAAGAATATGAGCAGGACAGTCTGCAATTGTAAGTCAAGACCGTTTTTTTCCAGGGGGGCGGGCAAAGTCCGGGGCGCAGCCGTGATTCTGCTGGCGCTCATTATCTGTGGTTTTCCCTGGTCCGCCCTGGCGGATGAGCCCAGGCTGCCGGAGTCCATCCTGGGGATGGAAAAAACAGAAGTCATGAAGGGTAAAGAGGCATCAAAAAAAGTAGACAGGATGCACCGGGGTGATGTGGCAACAGGAATGGATTATATAGCGGAATACACTGACGGTGATCACTCTGCTACTTATTATGTCTCGCTTTATGATGAGCCTGAAGAGGCAGTAAAGGCCAGGCAGGAAATGGCCAGAAAGATGGAAGAGACTTCACACGAATTTTCGCATTTCATGCAGAGAACCGTCAACGAGCACACCGTATACATGGCCCTGGCTCATGATCAGGCGCATTATTTTTTTGCTCAGGACATGGAGCTGGTCTGGCTGGCTGTTGACATCTCAGTTGCCGAGGACGCTTTAAAGGAATTGTTTTCAACAAAATAACACTACAGCGAAACTTATGATTGACCTCCGGGGACTGGCTCCCCGCACTTATTTTTTCCTATAAAACCAAGAGCATTTAATAAAAATAAGTGCGGGGTGCCTGTCCCCAATTTAGACAGGTTGAAAAGTTTTATAAGTTTCGCTGTAGTAATAAAAAGGATAGATACTGGTTATGTGTGGAAGATTCGGGTTGTGGGCTGATTCCCGGCAGATTGCAGAAGAATTCAGGCTTGGTGAAATACCTGATTTCAGGCCTGCTTACAATATCGCTCCTTCCCAAAACATCCCGGCTGTGGGCCAGGGCAGGGAAGGGGAGCGCAGTTTCGCCCGGCTTGTGTGGGGGCTTAAACCCCATTGGTTCAAGCAGGGAGGTGGGGATTACAAAATGATCAACGCCCGGGCCGAGTCCATGTTTGACAAGCCCGCGTTCAAAGCGGCGGCCAGGAAGCGCCGCTGTCTGATTCCGGCCAGCTGCTTCTTTGAGTGGCAAAAGCAGGAACAGGGGGCAAAACAGCCCTATTGTATCCGGCCGGCAAAGGGCGACCTGTTTGCCTTTGCCGGCATATGGGAGTACCTGGAAGATCCGGATTCTCAGGAAACGATCTATACCTGCGCCATTGTCACCACCCGGGCCAACGAGGCCGTCCAGCCCCTGCACAACCGGATGCCGGTGATAGTGCACAGGGACAGTTACAACCTCTGGCTGGACAAGTCCGTGCAGGAGCCCAGGTTTTTGAAAGCTATATTCGAACCTGTGCCCGGCAGGTCCCTGAAGATTCACAAGGTAGGCCTCAGGTTGAACAATCCGGCCAATGATGACCAGGGCCTTGTAGTGCCGGTGAGTTAGCCGGTTTTTACCATTATGGCGTTTAATGCGCGCCGCCTCAGCTGCAGAATCCTGTCTTCCAGGGCTGCGGCATATTTTCCTGGATCTGTTTGACGGTAAAAAAAATCTTAAGATGCATCTGCAAAAAGTCGATAAATCAATCACGCGTCCTGCCACGCGTCCTGCCACGCGCTTCGCGTGGTTCGCGTAACATAACTATGGTGAACAGCTGCATTCCGGTCTGGAAATTATCCAGCTCTGATTGCACTTGAAACTAGCAGCGAAACTTAATAAACTCTTAACTCCGGCACAAGATGCTTGTTCCGGGCGCCTGATTCCGGATTATCTTCTCATGCCCGCCCAAAGGCTTGCTTCCCTGACTGCCAAGCCGTCCCTGATACTGCTTTTCATAAAACCTGCAACCGTTTTCGAGGTGAGTCATGTCCACACAACAGAATATGAGTATCCAGGTCCGTAAAGGCCGGCTGCGTTCAGAGCCCTCCTTGCTGTCCCTGAGAGTCCCCAGAGGTGCAGGCTGATCGTCTGAAGGCCAGGTAGACCTGCATGGATCTGTCCAGGAGGTCCCGGTAGACTGAAATATCCTCAGGGTACCGGGTCATGCCCCTTCTGGTCAGCAGGAAGTTGTTGATTCTTATGATGAAGATATCATCCCTGGGCCGGACATGGATGAGTTCCACCCAGATGTTCCGGGCATGCTTTAAGGCCTGCTCCTTGAGCTGGAGCATGGCCAGGCGGCAGTCCCGGTCAAACTTTTCCAGGAGCTTTTCCCTGTCATCAGGCCCCTTGTAGACGCTGAACACCCTGTCAAAATCCGGGTCCCCGGACTTGCAGCTTCCCAGGGTTTTGCGCATGTTGTCGTTGATCCACAAGGGCATGCAGTTTTTCAGCTCCGGGGAGTGCACATAAAAGCTGACTTCCTTGTCCAGGATGTGCAAAAAGGCCTGCCCGTCGTGGACAGGAAGCTCCAGGGCGGTCATTTTGCCCAGTACGCGCGGCATTTGAGTCACCCTGCCGTTTGCAGGGCCGGCAAGCTGCTGGTAAATGTGCGAGGTTGTTTCGTACAGCCTGCGGTTGCTGTGCACAGCTGCAAACACCAGCAGGCCGGCCAGAGCCGCCGCAACAACAGGTACAGCAATCCACATCACAGCCTCCAGAGGTTATGCTTTGCCGGGCATACCGGACCCGGTACGGGGTGGAAAGAAAAACATGCTTCAACGCATCCGGGCAAGCAGCAGGCAAGGCCATGGATTGCCCCAACTTGATAAAGCGGTAAGTTTCCTCGTCTGCCAGGTATCTCTCGCGTCTGTCTGGGTCGCTTAGTTCCCTGGCGTTTCGGGTAGGGGCCTTGTCAATCACCTGCCAGCGTTCGGCCAGGTTGAAGATGTACTTTGCCAGGGCCATGTACCTGTTGGCGGTTCCGGGTTTAAGGCCTGCCTTTACCAGCTCGCTCTGGAAATTAACTAAGTCTGCTGTAGTGATCTCGCTTAGCCTTTTTCTACCCCAAAGGCGCATCATGCGCAACTCGATCATGTTCTGGTCCTGGTCCCAGCTGCGTTTGTATGTCTTGGCGTAGGGCAGGTACTGCTGGTAGACGAATTCCTTGAAGGTAGGCACAGAGCGCTTTTTTCATGCTCAGCCGCCGGGTCGAAGGCTATTGCAGCCCGGTTTTGAATGCACAAAAAAAGGCCGGGGAGGCCCGGCCCTTTTGGGATAAAGGTTTATCTGGTTCAGGTCTAACCCATGAGCTGCATGGCCATCTGAGGCAAGGTGTTGGCCTGGGCCAGCAAGGCGTTTGCGCCCTGGGCACAGGTTTTTACTGTGCTGCTCTTTTTACGAGCTCAGTGAATTTTTCGAGGGACTGGGTGCTGATTCCCCAACAAAAATAATTAAAGCAGTGTATAAAGATCAAACAGCTGAAGCAGTATTGCTCTCGATTACAGGTACGATGATTTGCTTTTCCTTATAATCTTTTTTTGTAATTTTGTTGAAGATTTCCTGGCTGACATCCGGGGTCAGAACTCTTTCCCCGCACTCTTCGCATTGTTGGTAGGATACATTTTTTTCAAGAAACAACTTTCCCCCAATTCGAAGCTCAATCTCTCCCTGCTTATGTACCATGTGACTATTACATGCTGCGCAGTTCATAAAGATACCCTCTTTTTGAAGCTTTTATCACACTTTTCTGAATAAAAAGCAGGGTTATACGCGGTTATTATCCAAACAGGATTTAAAGAACAGAGGACATGAAAAGTATCAAGCCCTGAACTCCCCATGATCAGGCATGAAGGTCCGTATTTATCTTCCGGATAAAACTCTATAATTTCTCCATTCAATATAGTCTCTTTAATAGCAGCAGGTTGAATCTTTCTTTCAATCATTCTTTCCAATGCATGCAGAGTAAATCGGTGCTGATCCTTCTCAACTATCTGCTGTATCTGTTTAGCGCTTTTAAGGAAAGCAGGGGACAGGCACTCCGGGACCCACTTGAGCATCATTTTGTGCTTAAAATATCTCATTTTTTGGGACAAGTGGGTCCCGGAAGAGCCAGTCCCCATGCCACATGCAAAGCGCTAAACAGATACTATCTGCTTAATTCCAGTCAAATTTTGTTGCAGTTCCATTTACCGTGCTGTTGTTCTAAGCTTATAAATTATAGTGTTGAAACCAATCAGATATTTAACCGCCTACTGTCCCATTCACCGCAAATTCTCTTTTGCCAGCTAACTGGATCAATTGCTTTGCCAGCTAAAATTCCAGATGTCTTCCTGACTATTCCTGAGGTTCTGGCCTCATACTGTTTTTCCGGTTCAACAGGGAAAACAATTATCTCAATCTCTCTATCCAGATACTCTGATGGGATTTCAATAGTATATGACTGAGTCTTTGGTCTGATTACTTCTCTGATCATATCGCTACTCTTTTTATTACTGTGCTGCCCTGTTTACGAGTTCAATGAATTCGTCAAAGGACTGGGTTCTGATTACCTTTCTGTTCAGAACTCTTAAGTTTTCCAGAGATTGAATAGATTTGATTTTCTCGTAAAGCTTACCTGAGTCTTGAGAAAAAGCATATCAGGCAGCAGCCATGTCTCGGACATGCAGCATCTCGCGCTCCTGGACAGGCCGGATTTTGCCAGCATCTAGAGTCTCAACCGCTACTGTATTCCCGTCAAGAGCAATAAACTCGACTTCATAAGCCTTTCCAAGCTCGTATACATGCACCACGACACCAACATCTCCAGCCATAAGGCCAGTAGAGGGCAAGTCGACAGTCAAGACTGCATTTTCATGTTCTTTGATCATGGTATATCTCCTTTGAGAGGATAAGCTGTAACAAGCCTCCATTCAGCAATAGCAGATTCTTTGATCCACACGGTTCTTATATTGGGCATTTGGGTGCGCTTATTGGGAGTCTCGATGGGGCCATCAACAGTGTAGCGGGTTCCGTAAGGTGACTCAACAGTGCTGGATAAAGTCCCTGAAAACGCTTGTTGTTTTAAGGCTCGGGCAAATACCTCCCACTGCGAAGCTTCAAATCCCATGGCCATAAAGAATGCAGCTTTCCCTCGGCTCCTTTCCTTATTGAGCAGGTAATCAAGTATTTTTCGCTCATCGACATGCATTACGTGCATTTTTTTCTCATATCAAGATCGAAAAATGTCAAGAATCAACCTGTCTCTTTGCTCATTTTTGTCCTTTATCATAGGAACAAGAATATTAAACTCGTCCATAGCTACAAATTTCGAAGCATCCAGAATTTCCATCTCAACAGGAACACCTTCACTATCAAGATGAAGAATGACTACCTCCTTCATATCTATTGAATCTACAGGAACTCCTTCCTTAAATTCAACTACGAGTATATCAGTCTCTTGGGAGTATTTGATCTTCAAAGTTTACACCTTCCTGAAAATATATATCCTTATAAGGACAATATACAGTGATCAACACTGAAACCGAATCATCATATTCATATACTGCTCTTAATATATGATGACCAAAATATCTGTGGGCTATGAATCTATGTATCTGTTTAGCGCTTTGCATGTGGCATGGGGACTGGCTCTTCCGGGACCCACTTGTCCCAAAAAATGAGATATTTTAAGCACAAAACGATGCTCAAGTGGGTCCCGGAGTGCCTGTCCCCTGCTTTCCTTAAAAGCGCTAAACAGAGACGAATCTATTATTGTGCCCCACCAGGACTTCTTCAGGGTCTAGTAACGTTTTAGATACCGCATCAAGGGTGAGTTGCCATTTCTCCATTCTTGTTAGAGCATGGGTGGTAAAAATTATTTTATACTGAGCATCGTTTTTTTAAAGGTAAATAAAGTCCCTTTGTCATGGGGAAGACTGTCAACCACCGCAATACTCACCTGATCTTTCCTCTATCTTTACCCACTTATGCTCGTTCTAAAATTTATAAGATTTTATCCATTTGATAAGATAAAGGCAAATAAAATTCTAGGCAAAGCCTTGAATTCAGCCTGCTCCCAGCCTTTTCATAGAATAAACCCCCGCCACCCCACCAACGAACGTAAATTTACGCTCATCTTTGGAGCCGAGCAAATGCTTAATCTGGTCAAAGACTTCCTGCACAAAGTCCTTCCCGCCGATAACCCCGGAATCTGTTCACCCGGTTAAACATTTATCCGGTTAAATCTTCTTCCATTTAACTGGACGGCAGAGCCGTAGACCTTCGGTCTGTTTAACCGGGTGAAATACCGGCATCTGTATCTGAAGCTTGTCTGTCCTGAATGATGCGCCTGCACAAAACCTGCATCCCAGATAAATCAGGCTGAAAGCTGCAATGGGATATCGATGTGTTTGGGTGCACAGTCAAATTTTTTGGAGAAATTACTCCAGGACCAGATGGAACACTTCCAGGGTTATGGTAGATTTAACCTGACGTTAACCAGCTTTTTCATTACGTTCGTAAAACTTCTGAGCTTTACTGGATAATGTCTCCAAGCTATCAACGTCTTCCCAAAGATTTTCTCGCCATTTTGTATAATCAAATCCTTGATTATTTACTAACATTATAAAGCGCTCAACCTCTGCAGGATTCATTTTTTCATTGAGCAAATCTAAAGCCTCTTTTAATATAATAGAATCATTTTTCATCTGATAACTCCACATAGGCTTTTCCTTTATTGCCTCGTAGTATCCTTCCTATCTTAATACTTCTGCTGTGGTTCTCACTGTTTCTCCTCCTCTGGGAAGATGTTTGACCTTCTCTTCTGCCTCTTCGGGCGTTTCGTCCGTGGCTATAAGCAAATACTTGATCAGGATTGCAAAGATTTCATGAGCTTCTTTGGCACCCAAACCTTTAAACAACAGCTCTAAAGCTTCATGTATCTTATCTCTTTTTTCCGGATAATGAAGGGAGCTCATACAACCACCCCCGGCCCCTCCTTGGCTAAGGAGGGGAGTTCGCTCTGTGCACGTAATCCTATCCAGCGGGGGCAGGGTGTCAGATAAAGTTATCTCATCCTCAAGGCATTAAACGCCTGGCAGACAGGTGAATTGGCATATCTCCCCCCTGAAGGGTTACAAACCATGAGCTGCATAGTTTCCATCCGGAAACCCCGGTTGCGCAACAGCTGTGATCTGCTAAAAGTTTTATGCTGGGGGTGATTACCCCCTTGGTCCGGGCTTGATAGCACGTTTTTTCAAAAAGTATGTCGAAAAACTGGTTTTTGGACGTACTACCCCCTGGGAGTTAGCTTTGCCGTCTCAGGCCTCACTAAGCTGTGGCCATTATCTGAAGATTGAAGGCAACCACGCTGGACCAGACGTATTGCTTGAAGCCCTCCCAGCCTTGCCAGGTGCAGCGGTCCAGACCAAAGGCTCGCTTCATGGTGGAGATGATGGCTTCTATGCCGGCCCTGAAGTTGCGCAGCTTCTTGTATACATAAGAGCTCTTGACCATATCCAGGATGTTCAGGTTGCGTTTTTTGGCAAAGCAGACATCCTTGACCCCTGCTTCTTTGGCTTTGTCTAAGCTGTTTTGGGAGGCAAAGCCCCCGTCCATGGCTATTTTCCTGGGGGTCTTATCAAGGGTCTTTTTTTGGCGTTCTACGATCTCCTCCACAAGGGAGGAGTCATTGGGATTGCCTCTGGGCATCATACAATCCAGGATAAGGCCGCTTTTCCCGGTTGTCAGGTATACCTTGTGACCGAACTGGGTCTCTCTTCTGGCTTTTTTGATGATATCGCTATGGGGCTCAAAGAAAGAGATCAGCTTTTCTTCAGAAGGAACCTTTTCCTTATTGATTACCCGACGTACGGTTTGATCCATGACCTGGTGCAGCATGTCCAGGTTGTATTCAAGCTGCTCTTTGAGATTTTCAGCCAGAAGCTTTTTTTCGAAGTCCGGGTCATTGTATGCTTTAAGCTCGGCATGAGCCTGATCAGCGTACTGCACTACATTGCGGGCCAGCCCCAGTAGTTTCTTGTAGGCTTTTTCCCTTTTTTTGTCCTTTGCATGCATAATGTTCAGGACTCTCTTTTTGGCAGCTCGATTATGGTCTGAAAACTTAACCCCCGGACACAGCTCTTTTGTTTTTTGAAGGATTCTGGTAATGACTCTGATGCCATCCTGCAAAAGGGTTGAGTCGCAAGGCTTATGAATATTGGTATCCACAGCAGTGGCGTCAGTTCTGGTCATATTTCCTGTCTCAATCTTCGTATCAAGGCTGTACTTGACCAGAGCTTTATTGATCTTTTCCCATGTGTCTTCAGATATGGACTTTATGTTTGCCTGTAAAGACGACTTGCCCGGTTTTTGATTGTAGTCCAGTTTGGCAAATGCTCTCATTGCCTGAGAATCTGACAGGTGGAATTCCAGGCGTTCATAGGTGAAGTTCATAAGCATTTTGAGGACAGCGCATCTGAGTACCTGGTCAGCATTTAGACCATTGCGGCCAACCGTATAATTTTTATCCGCAGCTATGTCGTTGAATATACTTTTAAGCACCTGTTTATTCTCGAATAATATGTCAGATATTTTTTCAAGCATTTTACCAAGCTTATTGCTCGGCATCAGGTGAAAAAACTGTGGCTGAGTTTCAAATACTTTTCGCACTTTTTGCATGCCTCCTTTCTGGCTTTTACAGTATAATCGCCTGCTTACAAAGGGAAGCATGCCAAAAAGTGCATTAAAAGTCAATTAATTTATCGCGAAATAAAGTAAAATTTCAAGTAGTTAAATATTTCCGGATGGAAACTGCATAGCCATCTGGGGCAGGGTGTTGGCCTGAGCCAGCATGGTAGTTGCGTCCTGGGCACAGGTTCTTACTGCGCTGCCCGGTTTACGAGCTCAGTAAATTCTTCCAGGGACTGGTTTCTGATAACCTTTCTGTTAAGCGCTCTTAAGTTCTCCAGAGATTGAATGGATTTGATTTTCTCGTGGAACATACCGGGTAGAGGGCCGTACGCTTCTGTGGCGACATCTATAAGGGTTTCTTTAGCGTTTTTAAGCTCTGCCTGTCTTTCCCATAGTAGGTTTCTCAAGCAATATTGCTTCCCTTGCCTCTTCCCTGCCCTGCTGTTTCCACTGATCAGCTAAAGTTTCCATTATAGTCTCACCTCCTTTTGGAAGTAGTTCCAGAGCCTTTTTATAGTCTTCCTGGGTCAGATACCACGGTTGCTCTCAATAAATAAAGTCACTCGCCGTCATCACTCTTAAATGCTTCATCATAAAAAATTTTCATATCTAAAGATTCTTGCCACTTTCTATGACGTTCTACACTCTCCACACGCTGGCCCCTAGGCATGGATAGGAACCGGATTGTGTCTACGTACCCTAGTTCCTTGTACAAAACTTCTGTACCTTTTATAATAAGCTCCCTGTCAGGAATTTCTTTTGTGAGAGTCATTTTATATCCTCCTTTTCACAAAACATTATTGGGCTTCCTGCCCAAATCTTTATATCAGACTTAGTACACTTTTTTACCAATTTATCATCGCATGATATAAAAAAAGCCTGAGCCCTTTCTGCATAAGCAAGATGGGCTGCATCGGCAACTCCAAAGCCAGAGCTCACAAGATATTCTGCTCGTTTTCTAGTATGTGTTATGGCTTTTTCCATTCGAGTAGCAATTTTATCTATTAAAAACAACAGGTCTTCTCGCTCAACATTGTCAGCTATCGCCGAAATTTCCATCTCGTGTATAGGGGAGTAGACCATCTTATACACACCTTTTTCAACTGCCCTGAGTATCAACCTTACTGCTGTAGTCTCTAAATGAATTCTGGCATACGCCTGGTCATCATAAGGCCTACACAGGGCACACACGTCCAAATAAACTGTTTTCAACTACAAAGCTCCTTAACATAGGTAATACCAAGCTATAAATGAACTTAAGGCAAATCAGGTCTATTGACAAGCATTGATTCCTCTAATATCAACAAACTTATTAAAATTGACATTAGGCAAAATTTTCTTCAAATCTGCAATGATAACAAGCATTTATTGGAAGACGCTCTCACGCCCACCTTCACAATCAAAAAATTACGTCAAGTTTATTGACAATAACTAAGCACAGTTTGTATAGCCCAAGACATGAAAACAAACCATCCCATCAAAGGCAGTTCGATCAGGGTCGAGCCCATAAGAAGGCTTGAGGACATCAAGGCAATAAAGAAGCTTCTCCGTGACAGTCCCAGGGATTTGCTCCTGTTCACCATGGGCATAAACAACGGACTGCGCATCGGGGACCTGCTGCGCCTGAAAGTGGAAGACGTACAACATCTAAGGCCCAACGAGTATCTCCGGATAAAAGAGCAAAAGACCGGCAAGCACAATGTATTGCTGATAAACAAGACTGTACACAAAGCTATGGCGAATTACATGGAGAAACTCTGCCCGGACTCAGCGGATTACCTGTTCAAAAGTAGAAAGAGTGGCAGGGCCATCTCGGTTGAACACGCTAATCGCATGGTGAAAAACTGGTGCAGGCAGATTAACCTGAGAGGTAACTACGGGACCCATACGCTGCGTAAGACATTCGGGTATATCCAGAGGGTGCATTATGGTGTCGGCTACGAGCTGCTGTGCAAGAGGTTCAATCACAGCAGTTCCTCGGTTACAATGCGGTATCTGGGGATAGAAGAGAGCGAGGTTAATGATATCTTGATGAATGAAATCTGATTGACAGAGAAATACTTATTGCCCTTGTTCCTTGCGGCTGGGATTCTCCAGAATCCCTTTTCCATATCCAGCTCCTCCAAGCGCATTCTCACAACCTCGGATTTTCTTGCACCAGTCAGAAGAAGCATGCGGATAATATCCGCCACTATTGTACTGCGGCAGTTATACAGGGCATCGAGCACCCGGTAGAGTTCTTCGTCTGTCAGGTATCTCTCGCGTCTGTCGGGGTCGCTTAGCTCTCTGGCGTTGCGGGTAGGGGCCTTGTCAATCACCTGCCAGCGTTCGGCCAGGTTGAAAAGGCGCATCATGCGCAGCTCGTAACTCTTCAGGGGGGAGATATGTCAATTTGCCTGTCTGCCAGGCGGGTAATGCCTTGCTTGGTCTCTTTATTCTTCAAAACCGTGTGTGCGGAGCACCTGTGTGAAGCCTGAAGGCTTCCCGTGCCAGAGAAGATTTTTTTGGCACCCCAGTTGAATGCCCTGCGGGCTAGCTCATTGAGCTATTCAACGGGGCAGGCTGGCAACTTCGTTGCACACGGGCGGCTCTGCCGCTCACGGTTGAAGAGGGGTGCCTGTCCTGAAGGCGGTTTTTGCCTGACAGGGTGCCTGGGTTCTTTGTTCTTAAGCCGTGTGTGCGGAGCACCTGTGTGAAGCCTGCAGGCTTCCCGTGCCGGAGAAGATTTTTTTTTGGCACGGGCAACTTCGTTGCACACCCCGGTGAAACCCGCTGCGCTGACCCAGCACTCACTTTTTCATTTGATTGTTTGTGATGAAACCGAAATTATTAAAGTGAGTGCTGGGTGTTTCACGGGGCGAGCGGGCGGCTTTGCCGCTAACGGCTGAGGAGTACGCCTCGGGCCTATTCCCGGTGGTTATTGCTTGCACCCCTTGAATGGTTACCGCAGCTCGATCATGTTCTGGTCCTGGTCCCAGCTACGTTTGTATGTCTTGGCGTAGGGCAGGTACTGCTGGTAGACGAATTCCTTGAAAGTCGGAACAACACGCTGTTTTTCATATTCAGCCGCAGGGTCGAAGCCTATTGCAGCCCGGATCAGGTATAGGAATTGTATATTCCATATATCCTCCCTAAACGAATGGTTTTGAGCTTTAATTTTGACCTAAAGCATCCAATCCTTTAAACATTAACACTTATATGCTAAGAACAAGGCATGGTCACAGGGCAGGCAAGGATAAGAGACAGGGGACATAATGTCCCGTTCCCCGTTTCCCTGCTTTGGCAGGGCATTTTTTTGACAGGCTGATTGCCTCAAAAAAATAATTCATGACGCAGTTGACGTCTTTGCCCGTCTCGATTTGTCGTTATATTGGACATCCTTCTCAAGTTCCGAAAAGTTGTCGATTTTAACATTTGAACCATCCGGAAAGCGGGCAATGATGTCCAGCTCACCACCCATGGCCTGAATGTGGCTTCGCAAGGTGGAAATGTACATATCGGTTCGTTTTTCCAGCTTGGCAACGGCTGGCTGCTTTACTTGTAATACATCAGCCAGCACTTTTTGAGTCATTCCCCGTGCTTGCCTAACTTCGTGCAATGGCAGCTCAGCCAGCATTTCTTGTGCTTTGGCCTGTGACTTTTCCCTGGCCTCGGATGACATTTGCTCCCGCAATCTGGAAAACTTCTTAACCATACCCTATTTCCTCCAAGTGTTCATCATAGAGCCGGTCAGCAACAGGAACATAAATTTCATACCACCGATCGTCTCCGGTCTTGTCTCCCCCTATCAGCAAAATGGCCGTACGTCTGGGGTCAAAAGCATTTAAAGTTCGCAGCGGCCTTCCGTCATGCTGAGTCCGGAGTTCGCGCATGTGAGAGTGCCTGGAGCAGTTAATCTTGCTGCTGTGAGGGTACCCCAATGTCGGCCCCATTTGCTCCAAAAGCCGAACCAGAAGCATCTATAGAAATCTGCTCCTCTTCAGAAAGTGAATCCCACCATTCACCAAATTCATCCGTATATTCCACCTCCCACTGCATATTATGCATGTTAAGGATTATCATATATTCCGTCAAGGGAATATCTATCTATTGAACAAGCCTCACTTGTATGTCTTGGCGTAGGGCAGGTACTGCTGGTAGACGAATTCCTTGAAGGTAGGCACAGAGCGCTTTTTTCATGCTCAGCCGCCGGGTCGAAGCCCATGTCAGCCCGGTTTTGAAAGCACAAAAAAAGGGCCGGGGAGGCCCGGCCCTTTTGGGGTAGAGGTTTATCTGGTTCAGGTTTAGCCCATGAGCTGCATATCCATCTGCGGCAGGGTGACGATTGCGTCCTGGGCACAGGTTCTTACTGCGCTGCCCGGTTCACGAGTTCGGTAAATTCTTCGAGGGACTGGGTTCTTATTACCTTTCTGTTCAGAGCCCTTAAGTTCTCCAGAGATTGAATGGATTTAATTTTCTCATAAAGCATGTCAGGTAATGGGCCGTATTGCTCTGTTGAGATATCTATGAGGGTTTCTTGGGCGTTTTTAAGTTCTCCTTCCTTCTTCCACATAGGCTTTTCCTTTATTGCCTCGTGGTAACCTTCCTGTCTTAATACTTCTGCTGTGGTCTTCACGGTTTCTCCTCCTTTGGGAAGATGTTTGACCTTCTCTTCTGCCTCTTCGGGCGTTTCGTCTGTGGCTATAAGCAAATACTTGATCAGGATTGCAAATATTTCATGAGCTTCTTTGGCATCCAAACCTTTAAACAACAGCTCTAAAGCTTCATATATCTTACCTCTTTTATCCGGATAAAATATGTATTCAAGGACCAGGTGGAAAACCTCAAGGGTAATGGAGGATTTGACCTTCTTCTTGTTGATCTCCGGAACTTCGTGCAGGATATGTTCAAACTTCGGGATATACTTCCTGTAATGCTCAGACGGCAGATTAAAGAGATCAGAAAATTCCAGGCTATAATTCCACCTGCCTGTTCCGTGGTAAAAGACCAGGGGAACTATGATCGGCAGGGTTCCGGTTTGCTTCTGGATAAAGCTCTGCCAGACTTCATTCATGTATTTGAATAGCTGGATCTTGGTCCAGGCATCCAGATCACTCTTGTGCTCCACCAGGATATATATCTCCGCCGGCTCTCCAGTATTGAGCTGCAGGGTGATCACGATATCGGTCATGCTCTCCTTGAGATTGTCGCTGACATATGACCTGGAGGAAACCTTGACAGTATCCAGGTTCATGTCCCTGGTTATCTCTTCCGGCAGATGATACCTTACGAAATCCCTTGCCACGGGCTCTCGACCCAGTATCGCCCTGAAAGTGTGATCATGGTATTTGCTTGTATCACTCATAAAAGAAGAATAAGGCATGGTCTCCAGGTAGGCAAGGAGAATTTTTAGGTGGCAGGGGAACAGGACTGAATGCCAACTTTTGATTAAAAATTGATATTCGGCAAAACCTTCCTCAAATCTACAATAATATCAAGTACTTATTTGAAAGCGCTCTCACACCCACCTTCACAATCAAAAAATTACGTCAAGTTTGTTGACAATAACTAAGCACAGTTTGTATAACCCAAGAAATGAAAACAAACCATCCCACCAAAGGCAGTTCGATCAGGGTCGAGCCCATAAGAAGGCTTGAGGACATCAAGGCCATAAAGAAGCTTCTCCGTGATAGCCCCAGGGATTTACTTCTGTTTACCATGGGCATAAACAACGGACTGCGTATCGGGGATCTGCTGCGTCTGAAAGTGGAAGACGTACAGCACTTAAGGCCCAACGAGCATTTCCGGATTAAAGAGCAGAAGACAGGCAAGCACAATGTATTACTGATAAACAAGACTGTACACAAAGCCCTGGCGAATTACACGGAGAAGCTCTGCCCGGACCCGGAGGATTACCTGTTCAAGAGCAGAAAAAGCGGAAAGGCCATCTCGGTTGAACATGCCAATCGCATGGTGAAAAACTGGTGCAGGCAGATTAACCTTAGAGGGAACTACGGGACCCATACGCTGCGTAAGACATTCGGGTATATCCAGAGGGTGCATTATGGTGTCGGCTACGAGCTGCTGTGCAAGAGGTTCAATCACAGCAGTCCCTCGGTTACAATGCGGTATCTGGGGATAGAAGAGAGCGAGGTTAATGATATCTTGATGAATGAAATCTGATTGACAGAGAAATACTTATTGCCCTTGTTCCTTGCGGCTGGGATTCTCCAGAATCCCTTTTCCATATCCAGCTCCTGCCAGCGCATTCTCACAACCTCGGATTTTCTTGCACCAGTCAGAAGAAGCATGCGGATAATATCCGCCACTATTGTACTGCGGCAGTTATACAGGGCATCGAGCACCCGGTAGAGTTCCTCGTCTGTCAGGTATCTCTCGCGTCTGTCGGGGTCGCTTAGCTCTCTGGCGTTGCGGGTAGGGGCCTTGTCAATCACCTGCCAGCGTTCGGCCAGGTTGAAAAGGCGCATCATGCGCAGCTCGTAACTCTTCAGGGGGGAGATATGTCAATTTGCCTGTCTGCCAGGCGGGTAATGCCTTGCTTGGTCTCTTTATTCTTCAAAACCGTGTGTGCAAAGCACCCGCCTGCCCGATAGAATTCCGCAGGACAGCAAAGCGCATTATAGTCGGGTGTGAAGCCTGTAGGCTTCCCGTGCCGGAGAAGATTTTTTGGCACGGGCAACTTCGTTGCACACAGGCGGCTCTGCCGCTCACGGTTGAAGAGTGATGCCTGTCTTGCAGGGCGTCTTGCCTGGCAGGCTGTTTGGTCTCTTCAAAACCGTGTGTGCGGAGCACCTGTGTGAAGCCTGCAGGCTTCCCGTGCCGGAGAAGATTGTTTTTTGGCACGGGCAACTTCGTTGCACACCCCGGTGAAACCCGCTGCGCTGACCCAGCACTCACTTTTTCATTTGATTGTTTGTGATGAAACCGAAATTATTAAAGTGAGTGCTGGGTGTTTCACGGGGCGAGCGGGCGGCTTTGCCGCTAACGGCTGAGGAGTACGCCTCGGGCCTATTCCCGGTGGTTATTGCTTGCACCCCTTGAATGGTTACCGCAGCTCGATCATGTTCTGGTCCTGGTCCCAGCTACGTTTGTATGTCTTGGCGTAGGGCAGGTACTGCTGGTAGACGAATTCCTTGAAAGTCGGAACAACACGCTGTTTTTCATATTCAGCCGCAGGGTAGAAGCCTATTGCAGCCCGGTTTTGAAAGCACAAAAAAAGGGCCGGGGAGGCCCGGCCCTTTTGGGGTAGAGGTTTATCTGGTTTAGGTCTAACCCATGAGCTGCATAGCCATCCGGGGCAGGGTGACGATTGCGTCCTGGGCACAGGTTTTTACTGCGCTGCCCGGTTTACGAGCTCGGTGAATTCTTCCAGGGACTGGGTCCTGATCACCTTTCTGTTCAGAGCCCTTAAGTTCTCCAGAGATTTGATGGATTTGATTTTCTCGTGGAGCATGTCAGGTAAAGGACCGTAAGCTTCTGTGGCTACATCTATAAGGGTTTCTTGGGCGTTTTTCAGTTCGGCTTGCTTTTCCCATTTCGGTTTTTCTTGATAAGCAGTATCATATCCTCTCTCATACCCTTTCTTTTCCAACATATCTGCTATGGTTTCCATGTTTATACCTCCGCTTGATTCTTGCTGGATTATCTCGTTGATGACCTCATATTCTTCACTACCCCTCGTGAAGTATAGGTATTGGGCCAGTGCTATGAGAAAATCCCTGGGCTCCATCTCCGGGTAGGCTTGACGGAGCATTCTATAAACTTCCCTGACTATTTCAAAGAAATTTGGCCTGTGTGCAAATTTCCATAACATGAACAGGGACTTAAGCTCAACCTCCAGGTCGTAAACATTTAGATCTTCCTGGATACAATCAAAGAGCAGGTACTCAAAGTCAGGCAGGTAAGCTTTGAAAGGCTCGCCAGGAATATCCACTACGTCACTCAGCTTGGCTTTCTTCCAGCTGCCCTCGGCATGGGTGACGACCAGAGGAATTATTAAGGGCAGCTTACCGTGCTTGTGCTGTTTACGGTAATGGGTCCATATCTCCACAATATAGCGTAGCAGCTGCAAAGGCAAGTCAGGATCAGAAAAACTCTTATGCTCGAAAAGGAAATACACCTTCACTGACTCGTCTGAATCTATCAGGGGGATGGTGACCAGGAGGTCTGAGTAGTAGCCTTTCAGGTGTTTTTGAACAAAGGTGTCCTTTTCATAGACCATTTGCTCAAGGTCCAGGCGGTTCAGAATATTTGCAGGCAGAAAATTCCCCAGAAGATTCAGGGCGTTTTTTCTGTCTGAAAAAACATTCTTGAATATCTTGTCGTGAGCTTGCTTAATTTTAGACATGATTTCGTTAGATAATACAGCTCAAGATGCCTGGCAAGAACAATCTGGAAATGCCTACTTTTGTGTTAAAGTTGATATTAGACAAAACCTTCCTAAAATCTACTATAAAAACAGGCAAGGGGACTGTCCCCAGTCACGCCCCTAAAATTCCGCAGGACAGCAAAGCGTATTTTAGTCGGGTGTACGCCTTAAGGCTTCCCGTGCCAGAGAAGATTGTTTTTTGGCACGGGCAACTTCGTTGCACACCCCGGTGAAACCCGCTGCGCTGACCCAGCACTCACTTTTTCATTTGATTGTTTGTGATGAAACCGAAATTATTAAAGTGAGTGCTGGGTGTTTCACGGGGCGAGCGGGCGGCTTTGCCGCTCACGGCTGGGGAGTACGCCTCAGGCCTATTCCCGGTGGCTATTGCTTGCACCCCTTGAATGGTTACCGTAGCTCGATCATGTTCTGGTCCTGGTCCCAGCTGCGTTTATATGTCTTGGCGTAGGGCAGGTACTGCTGGTAGACGCATTCCTTGAAAGTCGGCACAGCGCGCTTTTTTCATATTCAGCCGCGAGGTCGAAGCCTATTGCAGCCCGGTTTTGAAAGCACAAAAAAAGGGCCGGGGAGGCCCGGCCCTTTTGGGATAAAGGTTTATCTGGTTCAGGTCTAACCCATGAGCTGCATAGCCATCTGCGGCAGGGTGTTGGCCTGAGCCAGCATGGCGGTTACGCCCTGGGCACATGTTATTACTGTGCTGCCTGATTTACGAGCTCGGTAAATTCTTCAAGGGACTGAGTCCTGATCACCTTTCTGTTCAGAGCTCTTAAGTTCTCCAGAGATTGAATGGATTTAATTTTTTCATAAAGCATGTCAGGTAATGGGCCGTATTGCTCTGTTGCGATATCTATGAGGGTTTCCTGGGAGTTCTCCACTTTGACTTGCTTCTCCCACAGAGGTTGTT